>CACZYN010000275.1:1671-2858 GCA_902785445.1 uncultured Anaerovibrio sp. | reverse complement strand
ATTGCTGCGCGGATAAAGGAACTTGGTTCTTGGACCCGGGCCCAGAAGAATACCCTGTTTTGCTTTATTATTGCCGTTATACTGTGGGTAACCCCAGGTATATTGAGTATTGCTTTGGGTACTACGTCACCAGTTTTAAAGATGTATAACCGGCTGTTCCCAGAAGCCATTGCTGCTATGGCGGGAGCCTTGCTGCTCTTTATCATACCAGTAGACTTCAAAGAGCGGAAGTTTACCATTAAGTGGGATGAAGCCAAGGAAGGTATTGAGTGGGGTACTCTGATCCTCTTTGGTGGTGGCTTGGCTATGGGTTCCATGATGTACAAGACGGGTCTTTCTTCCTGGATTGGTGATTTGATTGTTGGCAGTCTGGGCGGTTCCATTTCCCAGATTACCATGGTGGCCATATTCTCCGTATTGGCACTGTGCCTGGCAGAGTTGACTTCTCATACTGCAGCAACCAATATGATTGGTCCTTTGGCTATTACCGCAGCTGTTTCGGCAGGACTTAGTCCTATTCCGGTAGCAGTTGGTATAGCCTTGGCGGCTTCTCTGGGCTTTATGCTTCCAGTATCTACACCGCCAAATGCCATTGTTTACGCTACAGGATATATTCCTATTACCAAAATGTTGCGTACCGGTGTAATTATTGACTTTATCGGTATTGCTTTTGTAACCATACCGTTGGTGGTATATTTTGTAACCTGGATAGTGGGATAAAATACGCTTAGGGCAGAAGAATTATTCTTCTGCCCTTTTTTATTGCAAATTTTGTTACATATTTATGCGTTATGTGGTACAATTATAAATGTTGTAACAGCAAGGAGCAAAAATCATGTACTTTTGCTTTCCTGTGGGAGATTTTATCTAAAGCAAAATCGGTTAAAGGGAGAGAGTAAATCATGAAATTAGTAGTAACAATCTTTGGAAAAGATCAGGTGGGAATTATAGCCAATGTCAGCGGTATTTTGGCCACTAAAAAGGTAAATATTACCAGTGTAAACCAGAATATTGTGGACGGCTTTTTCAATATGGTCATGATGGCGGAACTTACCGATGACAGTGTAAAGCTGGCCGAAGTGCAAAAGCTTCTTAAGGAAAAGGGCCAGGAAATGAATTTGGAAATTAAGGTACAAAATCAGGAAATATTCAATATTATGCATAATATTTAATTTTTTATGCATTAG
>CACZYN010000275.1:0-1637 GCA_902785445.1 uncultured Anaerovibrio sp. | reverse complement strand
TTGATTTTACGGAGGTCGGTTAAGTGATTACCTTTGACAATATTATGGAAACCAACCGGATGATTACAGAAAACAAGCTGGATGTCCGGACAATAACTATGGGTATTTCCCTGCGGGATTGTGCTCATCCCAATATTAACCAGTTTTGTAAGAATGTATATGATAAAATCACCAAAAGTGCGGAATTCTTGGTAAAAACCGGTGAGGACATTGAGGCCAAATACGGTATTCCAATTATCCATAAACGGGTTTCGGTTACGCCTATTGCCATTGCAGCTGAAGCTTGTGAAACGGATTCCTATGTACCGGTGGCAGAGGCCTTGGATAAGGCTGCCAAGGAAGTAGGAGTTAATTTTATTGGTGGTTTTTCGGCACTGGTAGAAAAAGGTTTTACCAAGGGAGACAAAATATTAATTGATTCTATTCCTCAGGCTTTGGCTACCACTGATGTGGTGTGCTCTTCCGTTAATTTAGGCTCCACCAAGGCGGGAATTAACATGGACTGTGTCCGGCAGATGGGTGAAGTCATTAAGCGTACAGCCGAACTGACCAGAGACCGGGATGCTATTGGCTGTGCCAAGCTGGTGGTATTTTGCAATGCGCCGGGAGATAATCCGTTTATGGCTGGTGCCTTCCACGGAGTTAGTGAAGCGGAAAAGGTTGTCAGCGTTGGTGTAAGTGGCCCAGGGGTGGTAAAGCACGCTTTGGAGGATTTGAAGGGTGCTGACTTTACTGAAGTGGCGGAAACCATTAAGAAAACCGCCTTTAAGATAACCCGGGTTGGTCAGTTGGTAGCTCGGGAAGCCTCCCGTCGCTTGGGAGTTCCGTTCGGGATTATCG
This sequence comes from uncultured Anaerovibrio sp., assembly GCA_902785445.1. GTDB lineage: Bacteria > Bacillota > Negativicutes > Selenomonadales > Selenomonadaceae > Anaerovibrio. The sequence goes on along the minus strand of CACZYN010000275.1, from coordinate 797 downwards.
ACCTTTCCTTGGCACCAACTCCGGCGGTAGGTGATTCCGTAGCCAATGTTTTGGAGGAAATGGGCTTGGAAAGCTGTGGTGCGCCAGGTACTACGGCTGCACTGGCTTTACTTAATGATGCGGTTAAAAAGGGTGGCCTTATGGCCTCTTCCCATGTTGGTGGCTTGTCCGGTGCCTTTATTCCAGTCAGTGAGGATCAGGGCATGATTGATGCCATCGAGTGTGGTTCCTTGTCCATCGAGAAACTGGAAGCCATGACCTGTGTATGCTCGGTTGGTTTGGATATGATTGCTGTGGAGGGAGATACTACTGCGGCAACTATATCAGGTATTATTGCCGATGAAGCCGCTATTGGTATGATTAACAACAAAACTACTGCAGTTCGTCTTATTCCGGTACCGGGTAAGAAAGTGGGAGAAAGCGTGGAGTTTGGCGGTTTGCTTGGCCGTTGCCCGATAGTTAAAGTCCGTAACAAATGGAGTTCTGATGCCTTTATTGCCCGGGGGGGCCGAATTCCGGCACCTCTGCGCAGTCTGACAAATTGATATTATGCGAGTTACTAAAAAGATTAAAGAAGAACAAATAAAAATATTGGGTGAGGAATATAAGGACACCAAACCGGCCCTTATTTTTCGCAATCCCTTTGAGCTGCTAATTGCGGTAATTCTTTCGGCTCAGTGTACCGACAAGCGGGTGAATATTACCACTGCCCGTTTATTTGCCAAGGCTCCTGATGCCCAGGCTATTTTGGCTTTGGGACTTGCGGGCTTGGAGGAGGAAATACGGGATTGTGGCCT
>CACZYN010000274.1:436-2182 GCA_902785445.1 uncultured Anaerovibrio sp. | reverse complement strand
AGCAATTGATCGATTCTCTTCGACTTTCAAAAAAACTGTCATTGGCTTGCCCTGTTCTCTCTGCCATTATCCCCATTTCAGTGAATAAAGCGCTCCAAACAAGATGAATAACCCGACCGCTATAATGGCAATATGTGCTAAAATCAACAATGTCATTCCTGTTTTTCCCCACCATGTCTTGCGATGTGCGTCAAAGAAGTCCCATAAACAAAAATAAGACATCAACATGATTCCTATTACAGACCCCAACCATAGAAAGGGAAGGAAGCCTAGGTATGGGTGGTCTGCTCCCCACCCAAGCGGCAGAGATTTCAGGATAAGATACGTTATAACTTCTACTCCCGCTAATACAGCATTTATCACATAGAGTATTCTATCCTGTACCTGCCTATCCCATATGCTGATAACCAAATTCAGGACCAAAAGAACGAGCATTGCATACAAACAACTGGCTGAATGATCTTCTACCATATGTCTCTTCCCCATTTTTGATGATTAGCCTGCCAGCAGTGCAGACCGATAAAATGATATTCCTAGAAACAGTGGAAGAATATAAATATACCTATCCATAAACTCCCACTGTTTATTACAAAAACAGCAAAATTCCTGCAATACCTTTTTTATTCTGAAATAAAATTATATACATATGCTGCTAAAGCCCCACCGACGAACGGGCCTACGACGAACACCCATACGCAAGATAAAGCGGCTGGATCTCCGCACAAGATTGCCGGGCCAAAGCTCCGCGCAGGATTTACTGAAGTTCCTGTAAAATAAATGCCCAATAAATGGACTAACGTCAAAGATAGCCCGATGACCAATCCAGCAACCACATTATTTTCTGCTTTTGAAGTAACACCCAACACCGCTAAAACAAAGACAAAAGTCAGAATGATTTCTATTGTTAGAGAGGCACCGACATCATTTAAGTAAAGCCCATTAGAGCCCAAGTTTCCTGTCGTACCAATTAACGAAAAAAGGACAGCCGCTCCGATGATAGCACCTAAAAACTGAGCAATCACATATCCAATAAAGTCTCGTCCACTCATCCTCCCTGAAAGAAATACGCCAAGAGATACTGCGGGATTTACATGGCAGCCGGAAACATTACCAATGGAGTAGGCCATTGCCACAATAGAAAGGCCAAAGGCAAAAGCCGTTGCAAAATAAGCTGGCATGAACATGCCATTCAAGACTTTGGGCCCCGAGACAGCCGCCGTTCCACAAGCAAACACGACCAAAACAAACGTCCCAATGAACTCTGCAATATACTTTTTCATAGTTTTTCCTCCTAAATACAATTGAATAGAGAATTGGGGCAATGAAATCAAGCATTGCCCCAATGTCTTATTATCCTACATACTTTTAGGATTTCTGGATATGGGATCCATACACATCCCGGAAATCACCTCTATTTTTATCATCCTTATCATTGATACGGACACGTTCTACCTTATGACGGTCATTATCCTTACCAGAAATACGATCCACACGGAACCGGTCAATATTTTGGACTTTGACCAGTTCAGGTCCAAATTCATCCACCGACCGGGCCATATTTCCATCAGAAGGTGCCCCATTCTGTAAAGCTCGGTAGATGATTGCAGCGTACTCATAGCGAGTCATAGAACGATCTCCTTTAAATTCTCCGTCCGGATATCCCTCCAAGTAGCCTTTTTCTGCCAATGTCTTCACATATTGGTAAGCCCAGTGGTTCTCTGGTACATCAGGGAAGTTCATGCTGTG
>CACZYN010000274.1:0-415 GCA_902785445.1 uncultured Anaerovibrio sp. | reverse complement strand
GAGCGAGAGATATGGTTCTTTTGTCCAAATTTCCAACTGACTCCTACATTCACCATATTCTCGCCTCCGCTAAAGGAGCCTCCCACACTGAACATCGTATCTTCGTTAGGACGATAATATGCTCCGATAGCGACTGCATGAGCATCTTTATAATTCCCATACCCTGCAGCAAAATCCCATTTGTCATCTGGATCGAAATCCAAGGGGTGCAATCCTGCCAGTGCCGCGGCACCTGCCCCAACACGATTCACTCGATCTCCCAATCGGCTGATCCTGTTTTCCGCACGGTACAGCTGGCTTCCATTTACGGCATCCGTACTGGTCGATGAAATATCTCCAGGAGCTACGTTGGTGATCTTATTTCCACCATTATTCAACCCATCTTTATTGAGCGTAACATCCTGACCTGCGGAAC
>CACZYN010000273.1 GCA_902785445.1 uncultured Anaerovibrio sp. | reverse complement strand
CCCGAGCCATATTATAGGCCACCTGGGCCTTTTCCTGGCAGCCTTCCAACACATTATCCTCATTAGAGGCACTACCGGAAATTACGACCCGACCATTGCGGTTTCTATATGGAACGCCTCCCAGGCGCATTCCTTCAGTGAGTATTCCGGCCTGGCCCAACAGCCCAACGCTGGCCGCCGAAGCACTGTTCACATTACCAAAGGAGCAGGAAAAGGCTGACCAGGCAACGATACCAGCAATCAAAAATGCCTTTCCTTTACTGATGTTATTTAAGCGGGTTATTTCCATCAACCGGCTTAAATCAGTCAATTTGGTGTTATCCCAATAACATTTAACCTTTTTAGCATAATTATAAATTTCTTCGCCATTCATATACAGCCTCACATCCTTTCCAATTAGCTGTATTCAAGATGTTTTGAAAAGCATGCAGTTAACTGTTCTGCTTTCCATGGTTAAAGTTTAACAATGAAACCTGTAAAAAAAGTGAAAAGGTCAAACTCTAATTTAATTTTAATGTTTTAAGAAAAAGAACCGGCAGAAAATGATTACTCACTTTCCACCGGTCCCATCTAAATATAAACACACAACTACTTCATCATATTTTTCAGAGTACTGTAGAGCTCATGTAAGTCAATCGGCTTGGCCACATGACCATTCATGCCGGTACTTAGGGCTTTTACCTTGTCCTCGGCAAAGACATTGGCAGTCATGGCTATAATAGGTACAGTCTTGGTATATTCATCTGCAAGCTCGCGAATCGCCTTGGTGGCCTCGTAGCCATCCATAATCGGCATCTGAATATCCATAAGCACTGCATCATATTTTGGCTTCTTACCCTTAACCATTTCCACTGCCTCAGCTCCATTACCAGCCACATCCACCCTAAGGTTGACATTTTCCAGCAGGGACTTGGCAATTTCCTGATTAATTAAGTTATCATCTACCAACAGTACCCGTTTACCATGGAAATCGTACTTTTCTGTCTTCTCATCCTTAGCATTCAAATCCTGATGTTCACAGGTATCAAATTCCAAGGATACCACAAATCTGGTACCTTTACCCAATTCACTGGTGACCTGAATATCGCCACCCATCATATCCACCAGCCGCTTGGTAATGGACATACCCAAACCGGTTCCCTGAATACCACTTACCGTGGAATTTTGGGCCCGTTCAAATGGGGTGAATATCTTTTGGATAAATTCCTCATCAATGCCAATGCCTTCGTCTTCTACATAAAATTCATATTTGGAGTGCTTACTAATTTTCTTGTCCTCGGCAATCTCCACCAACTTTAACGATATAGCGCCATCCTTGGTGAACTTCACAGCATTACCTAGCAAATTGAGAAGAATCTGCTTTAACCTCAGCCGATCACATAAAACAGTATCATTATATACTTCCGAAGTGTCCAGGTTGAAGGTCAGATTATTAATATTTATATCCGACTGCAAAATGGATTTCAACTCATCTGCCAGGGCAATAATATTAGTTGGCTGAAGCTCAAACTCGATACGCCCACTCTCAATCCGGCTCATATCCAGAACATCATTGATTAAGCTCAACAGATGCTTACTTACCATCTTAATCTTGCCCAGATATTCCTTCACCGTGGATTGCTTATCTATATTTTCCAAAGCCAGCGTGGTATAACCCATAATACCGTTCATTGGCGTACGCATATCATGGGACATATTGCTAAGGAAAACACTCTTGGCTTCGCTGGCCTGCTGAGCCTTTAAGGAAGCTTCTTCGGCCTGATCAATGAGCTTTTTGTATTCCTCAATATCCTGACATACACCATATAAGGTAAGTGGTGTACCATCATTACGCCGACTTATGCGGGCATAAACTCTAAACCAGGTATAACCCCCATCCCGTTTCTTTAACCGCAATTCCATATTAATGATATTGGTCATTTGCTTGCGATCATTTCTTAAATCATCGATAAATTGGGCTCCAACAGGAAAATCATCCGGGTGAATAATCTTAGCCACTTTT
>CACZYN010000272.1 GCA_902785445.1 uncultured Anaerovibrio sp. | reverse complement strand
TATTCGGGTTACAAAAATCTAAAACTGCTTGCTGAACTAAATAACAGAATTGGCAAGGATGAAGTGCGTAACTCTATGAAACAGGTCGGGCTTGAACCTGATCTGAGACGGCACGTTCGCAAGTATTCTCTCGGTATGAGACAGCGCCTCGGACTTGCGCAGGCGATAATGGAAAACCCGAAGATACTTATCCTCGATGAGCCATTCAACGGGCTTGACAAAGAGGGTGTTGCGGAGATGCGGGAGTATCTTCTTGGCTATAAGGAGCAGGGCAAGACCATCCTGATCTGCTCACACTCGGCGGAGGATATCTCGGTGCTGTGCGAGACGGTTCACGAGATGGACAAGGGTGTTATTGAGAAGATACAGTGAGGGATAGTCACTTTCACTTACTTTTCCAGAAAGGTGATGCAAAAATGGATGGAATATTTGAAAAGTTCGGCTTGTTTGATTTCCTGGGAATAATGGGTCCGGGAATAATCTCAACATCATATTATACAACTTGTTATATTTTACTAACCGAAAACAGTGCATTATTGAAAGAAAGTAAATATAATGTTTTTGCAATAGTCATCTTTATTTTTCTTTCATATTTTTATGGCATCATTTTACATGAGATAGGAAAGATCGTTTATGATCATGGAATAAAATTTGATATAGAAAAAAATACTAATAGACTCTGTGAAAAATATGGCTGCAATTCAAATAATCGGCTAAATAAGATTGATAGTGAATTTGAGCAGTATATAAAAACCATTCGTTGTTTTGTTTGTAAAACAGATTTTAATTATGCCTTGAGTGATTTAAAATATTCTAACTGTAATCTAAAGAAAATAGATGCTTATCATTCAATATACGGGCAATCCAGAGGCTTGATGATATCATTTATAATCCATTTTATTTGCTTGTATTTATTCTGTCTTGTGAAAATGGAGTCAATACATATATCGACTATTCAGGTTATACCTTGCATTTTTGTTTTCGATTTCTTAATGATCATTCTTTTTCAAGTTAGATCATATAGGTATTATATGTCGTGGATAAGAAATGTGTATTATCAATATTATTTTGAGTGTAACAAAAAGACTTAAAAATATAATTCGCGTTTTATTCCTAAATCCGCTTTTTTTCGCTGAATAACCTGCAGCAGCTTCATATCCACCTTCGGCTGCATCCTGTTCTGACTGCGTACATAGTCATCCCTGATAATCCGGCTGATGTGAGAGAACAGGCTCAGTATGCACGAAAAGCGGACCAGCAGTATTCAAACCGCCAAAGCGATGATGATCAACGATTTCCAGAAGCTCTGCATCAGCCAAGCCATCAATGGCCTGCCCAACCTCGTTGTGGTCCACCTGGATAACCTTCTGGCCAGCTTCCACCTTGGTAGCCAAAATTGGAGCTGCTACATCGAAATAATCCAGGGCATACTGGGTTTCTTTATTAATTTCACCGCACCGAATAGCCACTGCGTCCTCGCCCATAGCCTGCTTGAAGGCTGCATAGCTGATAGCAGCACAGATAGAATCAGTATCGGGATTTTTGTGTCCTACTACATAAATACTCATTTAAAAATTTCCTCCTAGTGTATATAAATTGCCTTCTCCTCTGGAGAAGCACCCTCCGGGTACTAGACTTCGCCGTCGGTGTCAACGAAGTTGACGGATGAGGTTTCAGGTTCGGGGACCAGGTCCCACCTGCTGAAGATTGGCATAATCCAGCTGACGCATGGCCTCATAGGCTACCACCGCCACAGCATTGGATAAATTCAAGGAACGGGCTCCATCAATCATGGGAATGCGAATACACTTTTCCCAGTTGGCCTTTAGAATAGTCTCTGGAATACCAGCAGTCTCCTTGCCGAAAACCAGCATGTCATCCAGCTGGAAGGTGGTTTCGGAATGGGCTCTGGGGGCCTTAGTGGAGCAATAATGGAAATTATTGTTGGGATACTTATCCAATACCTCCTGAAAATTTTCATGGACATGAACCTTGACCAAATGCCAATAATCCAGGCCTGCCCTTTTTAAGT
>CACZYN010000271.1 GCA_902785445.1 uncultured Anaerovibrio sp. | reverse complement strand
GAATTTCATATTGTCAAACATTTTTCTGATATTTTTCTCTATTTCATCAATAAACAATGTACCACCAGAAGCCAATTCCAGCTTGCCTGGATGACTGATTTCCGCATTAAGAGCAACACCAAATAACTCCTGCTCCAATATTTCCGGCGTAGTATCTCCACAATGTATAGTTATGAGAGGACCAGCAGCCCGGGGACTAGCCTGGTGAATACCATGAGCCATACGTTGTTTACCAGTTCCCGATTCACCCTGAATCAGCATGTGATGCTTGTTGCGGGCAATTCTCAAGGCTTTATCCTTTATGGAATTAAAATTAGTGCCACCACTTACCAAGGAATTCAGGCTGTACTTAGCCGTAAATCCCGCAGCATGAGCAACCAATGTCCGCAAATCTTCAATTGGCATAGAGACCGCCACAACACTATGGACTGTTTCATCAGCATTATAATCCAACGGTACAACTGTAGTAATATCCTCGTAGGTCTTGGCCTGAGTGATCCAAGTAACTTCCTTGTTATAGGAAGGCACTCCTTTAAATCCACGATATATAGGTGTATGACGATAATTCATAATAACTTCGTTGAGATTGGTCTCAATTTCGTTATCGCCCTTTTGCTGAGCACCAATACCCATGAGTCGGCTCCTGCCCAGCTTGTTGGCATAGGCCACCTCATCTCCGGCCATAACATGGTAAACGGCAAATGGGGTAGCATCCAAGATGGCTTCCTGCGCCTTTATCCTGGTATATTGCTTCAAAAAGCCCTCCAAAGCCTGCTTAATCGTTAAAAGCATGGCAATAATGGCATCCTGAGGCATGTCACTTTGCTCCACCGCCACCAAGGTTATAATATATGCAATTTCATTATCCACAATAATCGGCGCTGAACAAGCATCGCTTTCCTGGCACTCCTTAGCCCACATTTCTGGTCCAAACAGCCAGAAAGGCGACTTATGCTCCATGGCAATGCTGATGCTGGAGGTACCAATATCCTCTATACCTACTCGCACCCCCTCAATTTCTCCCGGGGTCATTTGGTAAAAGGGCATAGAATAGCTTTTTAACACCGTGCAGTTAGCATCTAAAAGCAACAGACTAATATTATACTTTTGGAAAAATTCCCGCACATTAACACTAATATTTTCCAAATAATCAATAGCTGGCTTATGCTGCTTTTGAAGCTCAGCAAATTCCTCCGGAGTTAGACGGTTGGTGGTAGACATTTTTTCATAGTCCACCCCGAGACTGGCACTTTGCGACCAGGACTTGGCTACCCAAGGGTGCACATTAGGGTCCATCTCCCCCTTTTCTGTAAAGCGTTTATAATATGTCTCCAGCTTTTGCCGACTCCGTCGCTCTCTTATCATCGAAACAATCTCTCCTTCCCCTTGTATGATATTTATTCATAAAATTTATTTTTTCACATACATATCTATTTTACCATCAGTGTTTTTCCACTGCAAATTTTCCCAGAAAAAAGTTACATATTTATAATAGGAAACACTAAAAAAGTGTAATATTTTGTTTACTCCATCGTGAGTATCCCATCAAATCCATATTGTGTCAATGTCCCCATTATGGTATAATTTCTTTGTGTTTTTCACAATTTTTATAAGATAGGTGATTGATTTAATGTCTACTCAATATAAGAAGATTCAGAAAAAGAACGCAGCCCAGGATACCGCTGCCAAATCAAATTTAAAGCCAAAGGCCAGCCGGGATCTGTTGCTGATTTTTCTCATTGTATTTACAGTTCTGATTCTGGTGCTTGCCTGGTCCAACCTGGACGATTTAGGCCGAGGTATGTACGCCTGCCTTTCTGTGGGTATGATTGTGGTTTACGTAAACCGCCATGCTAATTTCAGTGACAAAGTTCACAAAATACTTATTGGTGTCAGTCTCTTTACCCTGTGCGCCTCCATTGGCCTCTTAGGTCTCAGTGTGTACAATCAGTTCTTTATGTAATAACAATTTTGGTAAACTAAAAGAGCGGAGATAGCTTCAGGCTATCCCCGCTTTTTTTACGCTCCTTTAACCGTGCTTTTATACAGTCGGCAGACCAAT
>CACZYN010000270.1 GCA_902785445.1 uncultured Anaerovibrio sp. | reverse complement strand
ACCCGGGTTGTATTATCCCGGGAGGTTTCCTTGGAAACCATTAAGCATATAATTGCCAACTCCAATGTGGAAATTGAAGTATTTGTTCATGGTGCATTGTGCGTATGCTATTCTGGCCAGTGCCTCATGAGCAGTTTAATTGGTGGCCGCTCCGGCAACCGGGGACGCTGCGCTCAGCCATGCCGTTTACCATATACTTTGGTGGACGAGGAGGACAATGATCTGTTAAAGGATACGGCGGGGAAATATCTCCTTAGTCCGCGGGATATGAAGACAATTGAACTGTTACCGGAGCTTATTGATGCGGGAGTGGCTTCTCTTAAAATTGAGGGCAGAATGAAGCGTCCGGAATATGTGGCCATCGTAGTGAACAACTATCGGCAGGCTATCGACAGCCATTATGCCGGAAAATTCCAGGTAACGGACAATAGCAACCATGATTTGGCGCAAATCTTCAATCGGGATTTCACCACAGCCTATCTGCTGAACAAGCAGGGCCGTAATATGATGAGTGACCGGCGCCCAAATAACCGGGGGATCATGTTGGGACGAGTTATGGGATATGACCGTCAGTCCGGTTTGGTGACGATGAAGCTCACCGATAGTCTTGGCAACGGCGATCAGGTGGATTTTTGGGTGAAGGTTGGTGGTCGGGTTACTGCTACAGTAAAGGATTTACAGCTGATTAAGCAGGGCAAAAATCGCAATCTGGTTCCGATAAATCGGGGAGAAGCTGGTATGGTGGTAGCTTTCCCAGTGGAGTCACCGGTATATGAGCACGATCGGGCCTTCAAGGTTTATGATTTTGAATTAATGGAATGGGCTAAGGGCTACTACAATAGTGGCGCACCAGTACGACGCATAGACGTAGATGTACAGGTTAAGGCTGCAGTTGGACAGCCACTAAAAATTACCATTACGGATGCGGATGGATTTGCTGGTGTGGGTGAAACAGAATTTATTGGCGAAGAAGCACGGAAGCGTCCACTGACTGAGGACGTTGTTCGCAAACAGGTCAGTCGGTTGGGGACAACGGTCTTTGAACTGAAGAATTTGACCTGTGAGATTTCCGGCAATGTTATGGTGCCAATGAGCGAAATAAATGAAGCCAGACGTAAGGCAGTTGAACTGCTGGAAAAACAGCGACTGGCCCAATTTGCCCGTCCAAAGCTGAAGAGAGCTGGTTCGGAGGGTGATTCTAAGGGGAAAGATACTGTTGGTAGACCAGCAGAGACGGGAATAGCGGCGGTGGTAGACTCCTTAGAAAAGGTTCAGGCGGCCTTGTCGGCGGGGGCAGATTGGATTGTTTTCGGTGGTGACTCCTATAGTCACGAAGCCATTATTCCAATGCAATATGAAAAGGCTGTACTTATGGCCCACGGGGCTGGTGTCAAAATTGCTTTCAACACCCCGCGCATAATTCGGGAGCGGGAGTTGGACGAATTCCATAATTGGTTGAAAATGGTGGAAAAGTATCAGCCTGATGGAATCAATGTACACAATATTGGCTCCTTGTCAGCTGTAAAGCAATATACGAGCATTCCGGTGCATACGGATTATTCGCTGATAGTATATAACCAGAAAACCCTGGAGTACTTAAATGATTTGGGTGTATCTGTGGTGACCTTGTCGCCGGAGCTGAACCTCGCCCAGGTGGGGAATTTGGCTAAGGACAGTCCGCTGGCCCTGGGCTGTATTGTGGACGGCAATTTGGAGCTGATGGTATCGGAATACTGCGCCACCGGTAGCTTTATTGGTGGTCTGCATACTGGTAAGTGCAGTGCACCATGTGTAAACAGTGGAAAGAGGTTTTTCCTTAAGGATCGTAAGGATATGAAATTCCCGTTGGTGATGGATCAGCACTGTCATATGCACTTGCTAAATGCCAATCGGCTTAGTATGTTGCCCCATGCTATGAAATTTCGGCAAATGGGCATAAGCCAGCTTCGGATAGAGGGGCGGTTTATGAGTGCGGAACAGCTGAAAAAGACCATTGCCAATTATAAAAAATATCTGGTTATGGATGGAGATTTAACGGAACAGGAAAAGACAACAGCCATGGGCCT
>CACZYN010000269.1 GCA_902785445.1 uncultured Anaerovibrio sp. | reverse complement strand
GATGTGGATGTATTCATGGTTGCTCCTAAGGGGCCTGGTCACTTGGTACGTCGTACCTTCACGGAGGGTGGCGGTGTTCCGGATGTATTTGCAGTAGAGCAGGATGCTACCGGTCATGCTTTCGAGTTGGCTTTGGCCTATGCCCGGGGTATCGGCGGAACCCGTTCCGGCTGTATCCAGACCACCTTTAGAGAGGAAACTGAGACTGACCTCTTTGGTGAGCAGGCTGTTCTGTGCGGCGGTGTATGCTCCCTCATTAAGAATGGCTTCGAGACCTTGGTAGCTGCCGGCTACCAGCCAGAAATTGCTTACTTTGAGTGCTTCCATGAAATGAAGCTCATTGTTGACTTGATGTATGAGGGCGGTATGGCTAAGATGCGCAAGTCAATTTCCAATACTGCTGAATTCGGTGATTATGTATCCGGTCCAAGAGTTGTTGGTGAGCCAAGCCGTAAGGCTATGGAGCAGGTACTGAAGGAAATTCAGGATGGTACCTTTGCCAACAAGTTCCTTACTGATAATCGGGCTGCCGGCTGGGCTAACTTCTATGCTATGCGTCGCTTGAATGCAGAGCATCAGATTGAGGAAGTGGGTGCCAAGCTGCGTGGCATGATGTCCTGGCTGAAGGATGGGGCAGATCTTTCCAAAGACTAATAAAAAAAGAGGTTTTGCGCCTCTAATATAGAATAGTCTATGTGTAGAACGGCTTACGCCAATTTCTGGTGTAAGCCGTTTTTAGAAGTTACTTTTAGGAGGGAAAAGCATGGGTATGAATATGACCGAAAAAATTCTGGCCCAGCATGCTGGCTTGGCTTCGGTGGAGCCAGGGCAGCTTATTACCTGTAAGCTGGATATGGTGTTGGCCAATGATGTAACAGCGCCACCGGCTATCAAGGAGTTTAACAAGATTGGCCGTCCGGTCTTTGATAACACGAAAATAGCCTTAATACCGGACCATTTTACTCCAAATAAAGATATAAAGGCTGCCGGACTGGCGAAAACCGTCCGGGATTTTGCCAAGGAAAACAAGATAAAGAATTATTTTGAAGTTGGCCGGGTAGGTATTGAGCATGTAATTTTACCGGAAAAGGGCATTGTGGCACCGGGCATGTGCATTATTGGAGCGGATTCCCATACCTGTACCTACGGAGCTGTCAACGCTTTCTCCACTGGTGTGGGCTCCACGGATTTAGGGGTAGCTATGGCTACTGGTGAAGCCTGGTTTAAGGTTCCTAAGGCTATTAAAGTGGTTCTTACGGGGAAAAAACCGAAAAATATTTGTGGTAAAGATGTCATCTTAACCTTGATCGGTATGATTGGCGTGGATGGTGCACTGTACCAGTCCTTGGAATTTGCCGGAGATGGTTTAGCAGAAATGACCATGACTGACCGATTGACCATTGCCAATATGGCTATTGAAGCCGGTGGTAAAAATGGTATTTTCCCTTATGACAAGATTACCGAGGAATATGTCAAAGGTCGGGTAGATTATGATTTCACACCGATTACACCAGATGAGGATGCCAATTATGCCAAGGTAATTGAGATTGATTTGTCGAAATTAACTCCAGTGGTGGCTTTCCCACATTTACCGGAAAATACCCATCCGGTTTCTGAGATTGATGAAATAAAAATTGATCAGGTGGTTATCGGCTCGTGTACCAACGGACGACTGGAGGATCTGCAGCAGGCGGCGGAGGTCCTTAAAGGACATAAGGTACATCCGGATGTACGCTGTATTATTATCCCAGGGTCCCAGCAGGTGTATATGGATGCCATCCATCAGGGCTTGGTGGATATTTTTGTGGAGGCTGGCTGCGCGGTCAGCACGCCAACCTGTGGCCCATGTTTGGGTGCCCATATGGGGATAATGACTGCCGGGGAAAAGGCTGTGTCCACAACTAATCGTAATTTCCGTGGCCGTATGGGCCATGTAGATTCGGAAGTGTATTTGGCTGGACCGTATGTGGCGGCGGCCAGTGCAGTTTTGGGACGTATTGCCGTTCCAGAGGAGGTGCAGTGATATGGCTCATGAAGGAAAAGTATGGCGCTATGGCGACAATATT
>CACZYN010000268.1 GCA_902785445.1 uncultured Anaerovibrio sp. | reverse complement strand
ACAGGGAAAAATATCAGGCACAGACAGCTGCCTTCTGGCGGGACAAGTTGCCGGAAGGCAAAGGAGCTTCCGGTATCATTGCCGGTTTTCAATTCACCAACTGGCGGGAGCTAAACAAGAAATACCACATTGAGTTTTTTGAAGTGACGGTAGCTGATGAAGTCGTTGAACGTAGGCAGCAGGGATTGTTGTTTATCTACACCAGAGGAGTGTATGATCGAAGTGTGGAATTGGATATATTTTAGCAGTTTACTATTAGCAGGATTTTTTTGGGTAATATAGAAAGTATGTGGAAAACATAAAAAATATATATAGCTTGTTATAACTTGGCCCAAAGATGCCACCCTCCCTTTGAAGGTGGGGAAAGAGCTAATGCGTTATAAGCATATTCCAATGGAAAGGAGCAGGCATTTTGCGAAGCGATAATAAAGATGGGATTCTCACAATTTTTCTTGCGGGAGACATTGACACGTTGAATGCTACCGATGTACAGCAGGAAATTGAAGAAATACTTCAAAATCAAGGGGATGCTTCTCTGGTTTTTGATGCCAGGGAGCTGGCGTATATTTCCAGTGCTGGACTGCGGGTAATCCTGACAATACAAAAAAAACAGCACAATAATATTTCCATTATTAATCTGTCAGCTGAGGTGTTGGGAATTTTTAAAATGGCGGGTTTTCAGTACATGATGGAGTTAAAGGGTGTATAGACTGGCTCTGGGGAGGCCATAAATGAGCAAACTACGCACAATTCTTGAACTAATTTTTCAACGGGGAGAAACGAATATCTATCGCCGAATTCTTCGCACGGCTTTGTGGGGAAGCTGTGTCACTTTTATGGTCATGGGTGTAATTTTCCTTGTCAGCATATTTATTCTGCATAATGAATTGCATGAACAAGGCAGGAAATTGTATTTTCTTCTCGATGGTTACCCTGATGCTGATGCGAGTGTATGCTGTGGATATGACAGTTAGTCTGTTCATTACCCTGTGGGTATCGGTGTGTATAATGGCCATTGCCAAACCGCCTATTCCATGTGGGGGAATTATCTGTATAGCGTATCTGTTCACGGTTGTTGGGGTTCCTCCGGAGGCGATTTCAGTTATCCTCTGCGTAGATCCAATTGCTGCTATGTTTAATGGGGTCTGCAACGAAAGTGCCAACTTCCTTTTGGCCAAGGATAACAATATGCTGGATGAAGAGAAATATTTTGCTGCAAACTAAAGAAAAAACTTCTCCGAACAGTGTAATTCGCCTATTAAGGAGAAGTTTTTTGTTTTAATACAAGGGGTGAGGCACTGAAAAATTCAGCGCCTCTTTTTTGTCGTTCGGTATGGAATTTTGTCCACTGGGAAGAAATTAGTAGTTAGTCATATAACATGAATAATATACTTACCATAAGTTAGGTGCACTGATTCGGAAAAGTATTATGTTCAGGAGGTGTGACTTATGGAATTATCCCATGAAATGGTAAAACCGGAAATTCATTCAGTTGATGTATCGTCGTTGTCAAAAAGGTATGGCCTGGTACTGGCCTTTCTGGTAATGGCTGGTATCTTTATGTTGCCGACTCCTGCCGATTTAACCACGGCAGGACATCGGATGCTGGGTATCTTGGTTTTTGCAGTTATCATCTGGATAACAGAAACAGTAACCTATCCCGTAAGTGCTACAATTATTGCGACTTTGATGATCTTGTGTTTGGGCTTGTCGCCAAATCCGCAGGACCCGACTACCCTTATGGGAACCTCGGGGGCCTTGAAAACTGCCTTTGCTGGTATTAGTGCCAGCGGAACAGTGCTGGTGGGAGCAGCGTTATTTTTGGCCGCTGCCATGATGCATACTGGTCTGGATAAGCGGATTGCCCTGTTCGTCTTGTCCAAGGTGGGAGCGAAAACCAACCGTATTTTGGCCGGTATGATATTTGTGGGTTTTGTGTTGGCGTTCTTCGTTCCCAGCACCACCGCCCGGGTGGGGTGCATAGTTCCAATCGTACTCGGCATAATTTCTGCCTTTAAGATGGAACGTAACAGCCGCTTTGCTGCACTGCTGATGATTGCCACGGTA
>CACZYN010000267.1 GCA_902785445.1 uncultured Anaerovibrio sp. | reverse complement strand
CATACTGCAGGTTAACAAGAGTCGCCCGGCCAATCCCCTCTGGGTCAAAGCCATAGTGGGTGTAAAAGCGACTATCTTCAACTGCTACCACCGCTTGCTGCAGGGATTCAGGTATTTGGTCGATTTTTATGTAATTATCTTTGCACAGGGCCCTGTCCACTTCCCGCTGGAAAAAAACAAAACGGTTTATCCGCTGGGCGTTATCCGGCTCGAAATAAATAGTTCCACCGGAAATATAATAGGCTCCGCAGAAGGCTATAAGAAATAAAATGGCCAACAGGCATAACTTTTTCAAAAAACGAACAATAGACATGGATAAGCTTCCTTTGGTTTGAACATGTAAAACTGTTGATGTAAAATTAATAACTAGGTGCACTGGTGCATTAGTGTACCAGACGGCAACTATTATACAATAGGATAAGTGTTTTTAAAAGTTTATACATAATTATGCATAAATATTAATAAATAGTTGCATTTTATGAATAAAAGGTGTATACTCTACTCATTGACAAGGAGGATTGACCATGAAGAAAGTCAGTGTTATCGGTGCTACTGGCTATGCCGGAGCCGAATTATTGCGAATTTTGTATAATCATCCGGAGGCCCAGGTGGTGCATATTACCTCGGAAAGCCATGCCGGTGAGAATATTTCTGATATATATCCCCATTTGCGAGGAATTTACGATATGCAGCTTATCAGTATGAATGAGCTGGAAAAAATCGGCAATGACAGTGATTTCATATTTATCGGCCTGCCGCATGGTCATGCCATGAAGGTGGGGAAGGCTTTGGCAGATAAGCCTGCCCGTATTATTGATTTGGGAGCGGATTATCGTTTTACTGATACAGATGTGTATGAGGCCTGGTACAAGGTGGAGCATATTCACAAAAATGCTCCTAGGGTATACGGCCTGGCCGAGCTTTACCGGGAGAAGATAAAGGATGCCAAGATTATTGGTAATGCCGGCTGTTATACCACTGCCAGTATTTTGGCTTTGGCACCTTTGGCCAAAAATAAGCTTATTGATGTGGACACTATTGTGATTGATGCCAAATCTGGGGTGTCCGGTGCTGGTAGGGGCGCCAAACTGCCAAATCATTTCCCGGAGCTCTATGATAGCTTTAAGGCTTATGGGGTGGCTACTCACCGTCATACTCCGGAGATTGAGCAGGCCTTAACGGAACTGTCCGGTGAAACTACAGTGTTGAATTTCACACCCCACTTGGTGCCAATGTCCAGGGGAATTTTGAGTACCTGCTATGCCAAGCTTAAAGCTGGGGTAACGTCAGAGCAGGTGGACAAGGCCTATGAGGAAATGTATGGCAAGGAATTCTTTGTGCGACTCCTTGGACGAAATGGCTATCCGGCTACCAAGAATGTGCGGGGCTCCAATTTTTGTGAGTTGGGCTGGCATATCGATCCCCGGACCCAACGGGTAATTGTCCTGTCGGCCATTGATAATTTGGTGAAGGGGGCGGCTGGTCAGGCGGTCCAGAATTTCAACATTGCCTGTGGGTTTGACGAGAAACTGGGGCTGGATGTTGTACCAATGTACCCATAATTTACTGTAATGAATATTCATTGATATACATAGGAGGAATAGAGTATGTTTTCAGAGAAAAATGCCAAGGCTGGCGTAACTTTTCCCAAGGGATTTAAGGCTGCTGGCGTAAAGGCTGGTATAAAGAAGAGCGGGAATTTGGATTTGGCCTTGATATATACTGAAAAGGAAGCGGCTGTAGCTGGCGTATTTACCCAAAATGCCGTGGCAGCAGCACCGGTTCTGGTGGATAAGGAGCATATTAAGAGCGGCAAGGCCCATGCCATTGTGGCCAATGCCGGCTGTGCCAATGCCTGCACCGGTGAGGTGGGCTTAAAGAACGCCCAGGATATGGCCAAGCTGGCGGCGGCTGAGCTGGGTTGTGATCCTTATGATGTATTGGTGGGCTCCACTGGTATTATTGGTGTAAACCTGCCTATGGATAAGATGGCTGCTGGTATTAAGGCTGCGGCCGACCAACTGTCCGAGGAGGGCAGTGTTAATGCCGGTAATGCAATTATTACCACAGATACATATTCCAAGGCTT
>CACZYN010000266.1:2140-2574 GCA_902785445.1 uncultured Anaerovibrio sp. | reverse complement strand
ATAGTGGTTAGCTCACCATTTATGTAAAAATCTATGTGTAATTTCTTTAATACAAAATCATTGTTTCTCATTATTCCGGCCTTATCTCATTATTATGAATACCCAACCTATATTCCAAATAATCACCTATAACATTTATTGAAGCCACTAATAAAAAAATAGCTGTTCCAGGCACAATGATCAGATGGGGCGCACTTCGATAATATAACATAGAATCACTAATCATAACGCTCCAATCCGGAGCCGGTGGCTGAACACCGAGTCCTAAAAAACTCAATGCCGATATTGCCAAGATAGCCCGCCCCAGCCGTTGAGTACCTAAAATAAGCAACATGGTTTTTATATTAGGCAAAATATGCTTAAAGATGATTCGTCTATTACTGGCGCCCAAACAAA
This sequence comes from uncultured Anaerovibrio sp., assembly GCA_902785445.1. Taxonomy (GTDB): domain Bacteria; phylum Bacillota; class Negativicutes; order Selenomonadales; family Selenomonadaceae; genus Anaerovibrio. The sequence goes on along the minus strand of CACZYN010000266.1, from coordinate 2,178 downwards.
TTAATCCCTCAATATAATCAGCTTTGGAAAGACGAATA
>CACZYN010000266.1:0-2121 GCA_902785445.1 uncultured Anaerovibrio sp. | reverse complement strand
AAACCCAGCCCAGCTAGATACAACAACTGCCAATATAAGGCCACCAACCCCTGGTCCCCAAAATCCTGCTATGGCAATCATAAAACAGGTGCCTGGTATACCCTGAAAAATACTGCAAACAATATTATAAATTTTGTCAAATCTCCCCCCATAGAACCCAGCAACCAAGCCAATTAGCGAACCTAATGCAAGTGAAATTAATGTACAAATTAATGAAAACACTATAGTATTGCGGCTGCCCATAATCAGGCGACTTAACATATCCCGTCCCAAAGCATCTGTACCTAGCCAATGCAACATTCCTGGCAGTTCCAATCTGTTAGCCATATCAGGTTGAAAAGGGTTATAGGGCACGATTATAGGGGCTAGCAAACCAGATACAATTATCAAGAGCAAAACTAATGAACTAAAGTATACATTTATCTTTTTTACAGCCAATCTATCCATCAGAATCACCTGTCGTTCAAATACATTTTTGGATTAATACCATACAGGATAATATCCACCAGAGCCGTAACCGTCACGTAAACAATTCCTGTAAATAATACATATCCCTGTAACAATGGGTAATCTCGAAAATGAATGGCATCTAAGGCCATGGATCCCAACCCAGGTACAGCAAATATATATTCCACAACAACCGAGCCTCCCAAAATTGCTCCGGCATAATTCCCCAGCATAGCCACTACAGGCATAAAAGCATTTGGCAAGGCGTATTCCAAAATAATTCTTTTTCGCGTTAAACCTCGCAATCTAGCCACTGCACAATAATATTTATCCATTTCTTGTATCAACTGACGATTAAGAACCTGCCCCATCATAGCTGAAGAAATAAGCGATAGGGCAATGGATGGTAAAATCAAGCTACTAAGATCATTCAACCCACTGGAAGGCAATAAGCCCAGCACTTCAGAAAACAGATAGATTAGTAACATAGAAACCAAAAATCCAGGCAAGGAAATGCAAATTTTCCCCACTAATGACAATACTTTCCCTTTACCCGTACCCATATAGCAGTTCAGCAAAAAACCATAGACCAAACTGGAAATAAAAGTGCAAAAAATAGCTGGAACAGCCACCATCAAAGTGTAGGGCAAATGACATCTTATCTCTTCCACCACGGTCCGACCAGTTTGAAAAGAGATTCCCAAATCACCATAAAGCAGCCCTTCTAACCAAAGGAAATATTGAATTATAAATGGCTTATCAATTCCCAGCTGTTCCCTGAACTGTCCCATATCAGCTTCACTGGCCACCATACTGCCAGCATGTTCCAAAATTAACTCCGCCGGATCCCCTGGGGCAAGATAAGCTAAAGCAAAGGTGATAAAACTTATGCCAACAGCTACCGGTAACAAGGATAATATTTTATATTTCATGTATTCTACCATATTATTCTCCCGTTAATTTTGCTTTAGACCGATTCTGCTAAGAGTGACACCGTAAGTTCGTGCCTGATAACCGGACAGTTTTTTATTATATACTACGATATTCTCATCATAATACAGTGGTACAACCGGCAAATCATTAACGGTAATATCCTGTATTTCGTTGTATAAAGCCCGACGTTGGCCATCCCTGGTCTCCATATCAAGCTGGTTTAACAGCATCTTTATCTGTTGGTTTTCGTAGCCTAAATGACTACTTTTGTTACGGCCCCGATCTGGCAATAAAAAATAGTTAAATATAAACTGCGGATCACCATTAGGTAGGCCTTGCTGACTTCTGGCAATATTATACTGACCTTTTTTTAATAACGAAGTCATGACCGCATATTCAAGAGATTGAATCTCTACATCAATTCCAATATCTTCCAGCCAATAGGCTATTAACTCGGCCTCCCCTTTTTGAAGAGGATCAGCTCCATTAATACAATACACTATGGTTACCCTTTCACCCTGCAGCACCGATTGGGCCAACTCCTTGGCTCGAGCTTTATCATGCACTATGGGATATTCTTTATAAAAAGGACTGGAATTGCTTAATAAGTTAATCGTCGGAACAGCATACCCCATATATAAACCTTCAGTAAGTGCCTCTCTATCCAGCAAAAGACTTAAAGCTTGTCGCATCCTTATATCATTAAAGGGAAACTTGGTACTGTTTATAAGCAAAAATCGT
>CACZYN010000265.1:2166-3334 GCA_902785445.1 uncultured Anaerovibrio sp. | reverse complement strand
CTGTCATTATTAAGTCCATAATTATCCTCCTAAAAAACAAAAGCCCTTCTGCAAATGCAGAAAGGCTTAAATAGTCAACAATTTATATTCCCTTCGCAGTTATTGCAGGTCACACAATCACACTATATTGTAACACATTTTACGCAATACCTGTAATCATATAGAAAATAACACAAAGGAATGGTACCAGGAACTTCATGCCCATCAAAACGATGATATCAGCATAGGACTCCTTGTGGCTAAGGTCGCAAATGGCCAACAAGGTAACCAAAGCTCCCGCATGAGGAACCGGATCGATACCAATGGAAGAAACTGCCACAATACGGTGGAGAACCTCCAAAGGAATACCGGCTGCCGTAGCCATCTGAGCCCACTGGTCACCCAACATGGACAGGGCAATGGTCAAGCCAGAGGACGCGGAACCAGTAATACCGCACATTACATTGGTGGTGAGTACTGCAGAAAACAATGGGCCACCGCCGAAATCCAAGTTCAAAAGCAGCTCCTTTATAACAGCGAAACCACCCAGGCTTACCACAACGCAACCAAAGGCATAGCCGGAAGCTACATTTAAAACCGCACTACAAGAAGACACTGCCGAACCATTAATGGTGGTCATCATACCATCCTGCAGACGAAGATGACGACGGGCAATAATTGCCGCCACAATACTACTGATAATCAGGGAAATACTGATGGACCAACCCGCAGAAATCTTAGCTACGGAGTGAGCCAACAAGGAAAGATTCATTCCTCCCAAAGAATCCAGGGAATCAGCATTCCAATGGAAGCCCCATTCCCAACCAAATGGATTGGACAAAATAACATTCAAGACAATTACCATCAACAATGGTACACAGGAAATTTTCCAGTCGGGATTTGGCAATTTATGACGGCGCTGACCAAATTCAATATGACGGCCATAGCCTTCGCCCTGAGCCTTCAGGCGACTAGCCCGGAAGGAAATCCAGCCCCAGCCCATAACCAGGAAAATAATGGTGGCAAAGAGACCAATACCGATGCCGGACCAGGTAGAAGTACCAAAATATGATGAAGGAATAATATTCTGAATCTGTGGGGTACCAGGCAAAGCAACCATGGCAAAGGAGAAAATACCCATCCAAAGAGCCGCTGGTAACAGACGTTTAGGGATATCCGCTTTCTTAAA
>CACZYN010000265.1:0-2154 GCA_902785445.1 uncultured Anaerovibrio sp. | reverse complement strand
TAACGAAAGCAACAACGAACACAGACAGGCCGCCATAGGTCAAGGCGCCGCAACCCAAAAGCACAGCCAATACCGCCCGCTTTTCGCCTAAGATTTCAATGATCTTTCCGGCAACGGAGGCTGCCATGCCGCCCTTTTCCATAAGACGGGCGAATACAGCACCAAACAAGAATATTGGATAGTAATTCTTCACATATTCAGCAGCTTTGGTCATATAAAGCTCACTGAATATTGGCAACACTGCATGTTCACTTCCCAGTGCAGCCACAACAGCAAACAGCGGAGCCACCAAAATAACCGAAGCACCACGATATGCCATGTACATAAGACCGATAAGCGCAATAAGAATTATTGCTGTGTCCATTACAAAATCTCCCCCTAATTTTCCCAAATAAAATATCCTTTAACTAAGCAACCTCTATATTAAAGCAAGCCAAACGACAAATGTCAAGGCATAAATCAGCAGCAGATGACAACAATAATAAATTTGGTATAAATGATAATATTATTGTTTATTGCATTGTAATATCACCCAAAAAGAAAGATAGCTTTCGAACAGCTCCACCTGCTCGAAAGCTAGCGTTGCACGGGGCAACCAATGAATGAAATGTATGAGCAATGCTTTCCTTGCAGCGCTGAAACCACAAGAAAAAACCTTCTGACAAGCTCATGAGCTGCAAGCTGGCAGAAGGTCTATGATTTCGGTGTCCAATAAAAAATCCTGACTAACCTAGCCAGGATTTGCACACAAAGATAATGTATAAATCCCCTTCCCCATCACTCGCAGGTCAAACGGTGATTGTCAAACAGGCAGTTCTCCTGACTCCAGATCATCGCTCCATCACGCCTTCCCAGAACATTCCAGTGACATAAATGTGATTTCGCTCCCTGATACAGTGGCGGGACCGTGCTGGCATTAAACCAGCTTATCTTGTTAGGCTATACTATACAGTAATAGGCACCTGTTCCAATCAATATAAAATTGTTCAATTAATTGCGGAAGACTATGCTTCACAAGAGAAATAATAGCACTTTGCCCAATGCCTGTCAACTACTTATGCACTAACATAATGATATTTTTGCTAACAACGGTCCACCTTAATGTGGAGCTGATACTGAGGATAGCTTTGGCTGATATCCTCTGTAAGCATACTTACCACCCGCTCATCCTCCAGCTTGCAAGAATAGGGTACTGCCACATCAAAAACAATGCAGCCGCTGGCCGTGAGATGAAAATCATGAAAGGTAAAGAGAGGATCAATGGCTGCCAATATATGATACAGACGATTACGGATTTCATTTTGAATAGGATCATCTTCCACCATAGGGTCCACGTGCACTGTCATGGACACTTTAAACTCCTCACTGATGGACTGCTCCAATTTATCAATTATATTATGAGCATCCAACAGGGTCATATTCGCTGGCACCTCGGCATGAAGGGACACAAAAATACGGCCCGGTCCATAATTGTGCACAATCACATCATGGACACCAATTATTTTCTTCTCCTCCAACACCCGTCGGGTAATACTTCGAACAAACTCCGGATCCGGAGCCTCCCCCAGCAGTGGCTGCAAGGTATCCTTGGCTGCCCCCCAACCGCTATGAATAATAAACAGGGCCACCACGATACCTGCCATACCGTCAAAATCATGACCCAAAGTAAGATTTACAACCAGACAGATTATAACCACAAAGGTAGCCACACAGTCACTTAAGCTGTCAGTAGCTGCTGCCAGCATAGCCGGAGAATCAATTTTCTTCCCCAGTCCCCGGTTAAACAGTCCCAACATAAGCTGCAAAAGTAGAGATGCTGTCAGGATGATAACAATTTCCAAGGTGGCCGCCATAGGCTCCGGATAGAGTATTTTTTCCACCGAGGAACGCATCAGCTCCACACCGATAATCAAAATAGCTGCAGCAATGATCAGCCCAGCCACGTATTCGATACGACCATGGCCAAAGGGGTGCTCCGGATCCGCCGGTTTGGCGGGCTCGGCTTCCGCGGATTTGTTCTTGGGAGGGCGGCCGCGGCGCGCTTTCGGCTTGTCCGACGCAGGAGTCGGGCGGACCGACTCCTCGCGGGCTTCCGCGTCCAGGATCTGGTAGGCTAAATTTTCGTTGTCCAGTTTCTTGATGCCTTTGATTTTC
>CACZYN010000264.1 GCA_902785445.1 uncultured Anaerovibrio sp. | reverse complement strand
GATGAGGAGGGGAATCCAGCACCATACCGGTGGATTGAGATTTCCAAACCAACGGATTTACCAGTAGCCCTTGTGGCCGGGCGGGTTAATTTTTATCGAATGCCAGCCCAGGAGGTAATGGAGATTAATAAGCGATTTTTCAAAAAAGTGGCGGTATATACTCCAGGTTCAAAGTTGAATTAAAGGATGCCTTTGGAGGCAATTATATTATATTAAGGAGAATAAAATGGATAAGATATACAGTGTGGCAGTTAGCTGCCGTGGGGCTAACGGCTGGGTGGAATTTGATACCGAAGCTAAAACCGTAAAGGTATTTTTGGATGATGAAAAGGCTGTGGCTGATGCGGAGAAATTTTTAACCGAAAAGCATCAGATAAAGATTCCTCAGGAATCTTTGCTGGATTTCGTGGAAAAGACTGTGGATCCACTGGAGGATGTGGAAAGCTTCCAGACAGTACTCACCCGCCTGTGGGAGAATACCGATGTGCACGTGGATTGGAGTCGTCCCGTGGAATACGTAAAGGCTCACCCTACCTTGGATTAAATTAGTCAGGCAAAAAAAAGAGAGCAGTTGAGAATATCTCAGCTGCTCGTTTTATTATACTTCCTCATTAAGTTTGCCTTTTAACAGATTCACTGCGGCACTGGCGCCGATGCGGTCACATCCTTCATTTAGATACTGCTTCATATCTTCGATGGTGCGGATGCCACCAGCGGCCTTTATTTTTACTTCTGGACCGATATTTTCCTTGAACAGCTTAATGTCATCGTGAGTGGCTCCGGCGGTACCAAAGCCGGTGGAGGTTTTAATATAGTCAGCCTGGGCCTTGGTTACACATTGGCAGAGCTGAATTTTTTCTTTTTCATCCAGGTAGCAGGTTTCAATGATTACTTTTAAAATGTTATCGCCAATGGCCTCTTTTATGGCACGGATTTCCTCAGTGATTTTTTCAAAGCGGCCATTTTTTGCCGCGGTAATATTGATGACCATATCAACTTCTTTTGCACCATCTGCTACTGCCTGAGCGGCAGCTTTTATTTTGGCAGCCTTGCTGTCATAACCCAGGGGAAATCCTATAACGGTACAAATATTTATGCTGTCGCCATATTTTTTATGTACTGAGGCCACATAACAGGCTGGGATACAAATGGAAGCCGTATGATATTGGATAGCCTCCTCGCACAGTTCTTGGATTTGGGCCCAAGTCGTTGTTGGTTTTAATAAAGTATGGTCAACGTGACTAAGAATTTCCGAACCTTTCATAGAAAAAATCCTCCTGTAGGGTGTCAAATTATGTATATTTTCATATAATATACAATATAGTATAACATAGATTTATTAAGGTGATGCAAATGAAGGCGATTATTAATGGAAAAGTTATTGTTCCAGGAAATGAAGGACATTTTGAATTGGCTGAAAAGAGCATTATACTGTTTACAAAGCGTATAGATAAAATAATGACTGAGGCGGAATTCACTCGTATGGACAAGTCATCTTTGGATGAAATTATCGACGCGAAAGGTCAATATGTGTCTCCCGGTTTCGTGAATGTCCATATTCATGGCTGTGTAGGGGCAGATACTATGGATTGTGATGAAAAATCCTTGAAGTCAATGGCGGACTTTCAGGCTACTACTGGTGTAACCTCCTTTTTGCCTACTACCATGACCTATGATATGCCTCGTATATACAGTGCTTTGGAAGTCGTACAGGACGCTGAAAAATATGAAGGTGGCGCAAGAATACTAGGTGCTAATATGGAAGGACCATTCATTAGCCGGCAGTATAAGGGAGCTCAAGCTGAGGAAAATATTCAGGATGCAGATTTCAATTTAATAGCTGATTATCAGGAAGTAATTAAGCTTATTACTATTGCACCGGAAACCTTGCCGCCAAAAAGCGATTTTATAAATAAATGTCATGAGGCGGGTATTGTGGTTTCCCTGGGGCACTCTGCGGCCAGTTATGAATGTGCTGCTGCAACCATTGACAAACAAAGTGTCAATCATATAACACATCTGTTTAATGCCATGACTGCCTTTCATCATCGGAAGCCTGGCATAGTTGGGGCCGCTTTGGATACGGATGTGTATTGTGAACTTATCACGGATAATATTCATTGTGCACCGGCTTCCCAGAGGGTTGTAACCAAAACT
>CACZYN010000263.1 GCA_902785445.1 uncultured Anaerovibrio sp. | reverse complement strand
TTTCTCCATGAATCTTTTCCAGAAGTAGCGCCATCAGCCAAATAATCCGTGTGCTCACTCATATTGATAATCCAATCACCAGTTAAAGTGAGATTAGGAGTAATTTTTGCAGTAAGTCCAATCCCCCGATAATCATGATCATTAGGGTTATCAAAGAAATACGGGGTATATGGAGTCCCAGTTTGTATCATTTGGGTCTTGCCATTGTTCATTTCCTTAATCCATAAACCATGAAGTGTAACTGCCGGCCCCAAATTAGCCTTGGCATTAACAAAAAAGGCTTGTTCCAACGGCTTCCTGGTATACTCTGTCGGAATGTATTGTAAACCAGCATTTAAAGCCTGAGTTGTATTGATTTTTGGATATTTCTGTAATGCACCAAACTTGGCATAACCCACAGTCAAACTACCAGCTGGGCCACTCCAATCAAATTTAATACCATCGATACCACCAAAGGCATCCTCATCACCCATGAGACCGGTGGCACCAAAGGTTTGACCGAAACGCCCCAAGGTAACCTTATCTGCTCCCAGGAATTTTTTGAACTGGATATTAGCATCGGATACCCAGCTACCATCAGTGGCATCCATATCTGGATAAATTATATTGGCCGGAACATATCCTTGCTGAAAATTCTTACTACTGAACGTATTAATCTTATGGTTAAAATGCTCCGACAAACCCATTGGGTTATCATTCATCAGGCCCCAGCGGACATTAACGGACACTTTTTCGTTAATATCGTGCTGGACAGCTAACCTTCCCCGGTAGTACCATCTAGCACCATTGCCTGCATAGGCATATTTCACCCGGGCATCCCCGGATAATTTCATCTTGTTTGGCTCCTTGGCCAACTTGGTTTTTTCTTCCTTGATTGTTCCCTTTTCCTGGGCCAGCTCAGCCTCCAATGTGGCCAATTCCAGCTCCAAGGCTGCCAGCTCCGCATCGGCATCACTGGCATAGGTGGTGGTCAGCCCACCCCCGGACAAACTAAGACCGAGAACTGCTGCCAATACCGCCTTAGTTAGCCGGCTAGTTTTCATAGCCATATCTTCTCCCCCATTTTCTCTCTAAAGCAATGTTTTTGACCTCTGGTTAACCTCATCCGAGCACTTCGTGCTCACCTTCTCCAAAGGAGAAGGCTTATAATTTAAATATATAAGTCCTGAAACTCCTTTCCCCTGAAATGTTGAGGTCATAATCCCTTTCATGATGGCTGATAACCAGCTAAATATTCTTAACCCATACTAATCATCCATCATATTTAGTTTTAGTATAGCCAAGATTAAAATTAAATTAAATCAGCACCATTCCTACACCTCTGTAAGAATTCCTACATGAATAATTTGCCTTTTTTATTTTTGTCCCAAATAAAAAGAGCAAATGTTACACATCATTTAACATTTGCTCAACTTTACTATGCTTTTTGTTACAATATTTCCTGCAAAAAAAATGTCTTTTTGTATATTTGTAGGAATTTTTAGTAGCATATGTAAGAAATATATTTTTACAATTTTTCAAATTTGTCTGAAAAAATAAAAGATTTTTTTATACCTGGCCATTTTTGGTCTTTTTCACTGAGATTCAGGGGAGTATTGTCCGGCAATGCCGGCCACTGGATGCCAATATCCGAATCATCCCAGGCCAGGCCCCCTTCGTCCTCTGGGTGGTAGAAGTCAGTGCACTTATAGGCAAACTTGGCCCGATCCGACAAAACTAAAAAGCCATGGGCAAAGCCTGGAGAAATATAAAACTGCTTGTGGTTGTCCTCCGTGAGTTCTACCCCAAACCACTTACCAAAAGTAGGACTGCCATGCCGGATATCCACTGCCACATCAAAAACCCGGCCCTCCATGACCCGGACCAGCTTACCCTGGGGATGCTTCTTTTGGAAATGCAGGCCCCGCAGTACTCCCTTGGTGCTCATGCTTTCGTTATCCTGAACAAAGTTCATGGTGAGACCAGCATCAAACATATCCTGTTGATTGTAGGTTTCGGTGAAATAGCCTCTATGGTCGCCATACACCGCCGGCTCAATTATGTACAGCCCCTCAATAGGGGCTTTCGTAACTTTTATTTTTCCCATATCGTTCTCCTTGATACCTCATCCGAGCGCTTCGCGCCCACCTTCCCCAAGGGGGAAGGCTTTCCACTCCTGTTATATGCCTTCT
>CACZYN010000262.1 GCA_902785445.1 uncultured Anaerovibrio sp. | reverse complement strand
TAAAATTGGGTTATGAACGGACGGACCAGGTGGAAATTCAGGGCGAATTTTGCGTTCGGGGCGGTATTGTGGATATTTATCCAGTTAATAGCCATAAGCCTTATCGTATAGAATTTTTTGATGATGAGGTAGATTCCATACGGTGGTTTGATGTGGATACTCAGACTTCCGTGGGTAAAGTGGATAAGGCAGAGATTTTACCTTTTGATGTGTTTGATGATAAATATCGCAAGGCTATGTTTACGGAATTTTTACCGCAAAAGGCCGTTGTGATAGTGGATGCACCTTTGAAAATTCGGGAAGAAATAATCAAGCTGACCAAGGAAAACCCTGATATAAAGGGGCGGTTGTTTAGCTGGGAGGAATTTCTGGAAAAAACTGCCAAGGTTAATGTTATTTATTTGGCCATGATGCTCCATAGCCTGCACGGTATTACCTTGGATCACATGATTGGTGTAACTGTACAAGGAATGGCCTCCTATCAGCGCCAGTTTGATATGCTCACCGATGATTTAGCCGGGTGGTTGGCTGAATGATAAGAGGGACTTTGCTGAATGGCTTTGAATTACCTAATGCCAATTTAGTGGTGGTGACGGAAAAGGATATTTTTGGCCGCCAAAAGAAAAAGACCCTAAAGGTAAGTAAGGATGAGCGGATAACCCATTTTAGGGAAATCAATGTGGGAGATTACGTAGTCCATGTCCAGCACGGTATTGGTAAATACTGTGGCGTGGAGACCAAGGAAATTGACGGTATAAAGCGGGATTATCTGTTTATTCAGTATGGTGGCGAGGACCGGTTATACGTACCCACAGACCAGGTGGGACTGTTGCAGAAGTACATTGGCAAGGAAGGGGAAATACCCCGGCTGCATAAGATAGGCAGTTCCAGCTGGACCAAGACCAAAAACAAGGTTCGGGCCTCAGTTAAGGATATTGCCCAGGAGCTTATTCAGCTATATGCCAAGCGGCGGCAGGCAGAAGGGTATGCGTTTTCCCAGGATACGGTTTGGCAGCAGGAATTTGAGGATGCCTTTCCTTATGAGGAAACGCCGGATCAGCTTAATGCCGTAGCGGAAGTCAAGGCAGATATGGAACGGCCACAGCCAATGGACCGGTTGCTGTGTGGCGATATTGGCTTTGGTAAAACCGAGGTGGCCATGCGGGCATCTTTTAAGGCGGTTATGGATGGTAAGCAGGTGGCGGTATTGGTTCCGACAACTGTATTGGCCCAGCAGCATTACAAAACCTTTATGGAACGCTTTAATAATTTTGGCCCTTCTGTAGAGGTAATTAATCGTTTTCGCAGCCCCAAGGAACAAAAGGAAATTTTGGCCAGGGTTGAGGATGGCCGTACGGATATTTTAATCGGTACCCATGCCATTCTCAATGCCAAAAAAGTCCATTTTAAAGAGCTGGGGCTCTTAATTGTTGACGAAGAACAGCGCTTTGGCGTGGCCCAAAAGGAAAAGATTAAGCGGTTATCCACGGGAATTGATGTGCTGACCCTAAGTGCTACTCCTATACCAAGGACGCTGCACATGTCCTTGGCGGGAGCTCGGGACATGAGTATTATGGAAACAGCTCCTCGGGAGCGACTGCCGGTGCAGACCTATGTGGCAGAGGAAAATGATGGTATTATTCGTAATGCCATCCGCCGGGAGCTGAAAAGGGGCGGTCAGGTATATTTTGTCTATAATCGGGTGGAAAGCATATATTATATGCAGTCGCGGTTGGAAGCACTGGTACCGGAAGCCCGGATTCGGGTGGGCCATGGTCAGATGCCGGAAGCCCAGCTGGAGCGGGTGATGGTGGAGTTTTATGAAAATGAATTCGATGTGCTTTTATCCACCACTATTATTGAAAATGGTCTGGATGTGGCCAATGCCAACACCATGATTGTTTTTGATGCGGATAAATTCGGTTTGGCCCAGTTGTACCAGATGCGGGGCCGGGTAGGACGGTCCAAAAAACTGGCCTATGCTTATTTGCTGTATAAGCAGGATAAGGTGCTCACCGAGGTGGCGGAGAAGCGGTTGCAGGCCATTAAGGAATTCGCTGAATTAGGAGCAGGCTTTAAAATTGCCATGCGGGATTTGGAAATTCGCGGAGCCGGCAACCTTTTGGGGGCTCAGCAGCATGGTCATATTGCCAGCGTGGGCTTTGAAATGTATTGCCGGATGTTGGATGAGGCGGTGCAGGAATTGAAGACCGGTAAACCAGTAGAGCGCAAAGCAGATCCGGTAGTAGAATTCAAGGTGGAGGCCTACATTGATGGCGATTATGTGGGTAACGCCATGCATAAGATCGAAATATATCAGCGCATAGCAGCCATCAAAAACAATGATAGTCTGAATCGTCTGGTTGATGAATTGATTGACCGGTTTGGGGACCCACCACCACCGGTACAAAATCTGCTTACGGTGGCTAAAATCCGCAATTTATCCCGGGATCTGGGGATAAAACGCATTGCCGAAGGTACGCAAAATTTAGAATTTTATTTTGATGGGGAGCCAAAGTGTCCAGTGGAAAATCTTTTGGAGGTATCCAAAAAATATGGCAATAAAGTGAAGTTTGATAATGTTCATAAGGCGATGCATATTGATTTAAGCATTGTGCCACGGCTTACCATGCATGATTTTGTCATGGACGTTTTGGGTATTTTAACAGGCAAGTGATTTGTTTTCTGAAAATATATTTTGGAGGTA
>CACZYN010000261.1 GCA_902785445.1 uncultured Anaerovibrio sp. | reverse complement strand
GCTTTAAGTTTATTAATAACAACAAAACCTCTGTGGTAACCCCGGGCAATGGCAATCTTCATGATACTCTTCGCAGTATTTACGGGGGCTCTGTGGGGGATGCCCTCCTGGGCATGGATTTTGCTGATGAGGATATTACTATTAAAGGGTATATTTCCAAGCCTTCCACCATCAGGAGCAATCGCACCTGGCAGACCTTTATTGTAAATGGTCGTATTATTTCCAACCGGGCTATGTCCAAGGCTGTGGATAATGCTTATTCCTCTCTGATTCCGAAGGCAGGCTATCCTATGGTAGCCTTAATCATGGATGTGGCACCTAATTCCATTGATGTAAATGTGCATCCCCAAAAGAGTGAAATCAAATTTGAGGATGAGGGCCGGATATTTAAGGCGGTTTATAAGGCGGTGCTGGATGCGGTGCGTCCTCATGGACAGGCCTTGGGGAATATGGCGGCTCAGGTGGAACGACCAGAGCGGCATTTTACCAATATGGCTTCGACAATGAATAAAACGGCTATGGCGCCTGTTATGGAGGAACTGCATTTTGTGCCGGCTACGGCACCAGCATCCAGTGATAATAGGCTGATAGCCCATTCCAGTGAGCGAGGTATACCAAGCTCAGCCTATCAATATCGGGTAGAGCAGCAGGCCAAGACCTTTAGGGAAGCCCAAGGGGAAATTGCAAAAATGTCTCCGTCGGATATTCCAGGGGCAGTGGCACCGATAGTTACGGACAATAATTTGGCTGTGGACATGGAAACTGGCGAAGTGCTGGAGCAGCCACCAGCTTCGGTGGAAAATAACTTGTCCGCCTCGTCACCTATGGTGCCCATTGGTCAGGTGGACAATACCTATATTATCGCCCAGGATGCCGATAGTCTGTATATAGTAGACCAGCACGCCGCCCATGAGCGGATTTTGTACGACCGGTTTGCGGCCATGACGGATAAAATTCCGTCTCAGCAATTATTGGTGCATTTAATTTTGGATTTTAGCCATCGGGAGGCCCAGCTCATTGAGGAGAATTTGGCCCTGTTTACTAATTTGGGCTTTGATTTGGAGTCCAGCGGTCCGGACCAATATCGCCTCCGGGAAATACCGGCGGATATTCCTGTAGCAGAGGCTGAAAACACTATTCGGGAAATATTAGTATCCTTGGAGGACAACCATAAGTTGTCGCCAGCGGAAATACGGCACGCTTGTCTGGCCATGACCGCCTGTAAGGCGGCCATAAAAGCGGGCTTTGAATTGAATTTCCGCCAGATGGAAATTATTTTGGCAGAATTGAACCAGACCGCCATGCCGTACACTTGCCCACACGGTCGGCCAACTATATTGAAATTTTCCAGTGAAGAGCTGGCCAAAATGTTTAAACGGACAGGATTTTAAGGAGATTCATGCTAAATACCATTGTTACCACGGATCGAAAATATCATAGGGATAGCATAGAGCTGGCGGAAAAGGCAGCGGAAAAGCTGGGGATTCAGCTGATAAAGCGCAATCGGGCTTCTTTGGAGACTTTGCGGGAAAACTACGGAGTGGAAAATGTCCTCATTGCCAAACGTGGCTCCTATACTTTGGATACCCCGGAGGGAGAGCTGTTTTTCCATCCCAATATGGCCCAGCTGCGGATAAAAAATATTCGCATGGGAGATGGGGATCATATGACCAAGGCCATGGATCTGCGGGAAGGCATGTCGGTGCTGGACTGCACCCTGGGCTTTGGGGCGGATTCCATAGTGGCCAGCTTTGTTACGGGGGAGACCGGTTCAGTGATTGGCCTGGAGGCCAGTCCGTTAATTGCTTTTGTTACCAGTGAGGGCATGAAGCAGTTTTTGGCCACTAATTACGAGCTTCACAGTGCCATTAAGCGGGTTCAGGTAATCAATGCGGATTATAATGATTATTTAAAGCAGCTGCCGGATAAATCCGTTGATGTGGTATATTTTGATCCCATGTTCCGCTATCCCCTCAGGGACAGTCATAATATTAATCCTCTGCGAAGCGTGGCGGATCATCGTCCCTTGTCCATGTCCGCTGTTGAGGAAGCCAAGCGGGTGGCCCGGTATCGGGTGGTAATGAAGGAAACCAGTCACAGTAAAGAGTTTTCCCGTCTGGGATTTGGGGAAATAGCCGGAGGAAAGCATTCCAAGGTACATTATGGAGTAATCAGACTGTAGGTGTAGCTTATAATGATGAATGACAATATACCAGACCATATGCAGTACAGCTTTTTGGTGAAGCTTAGAAAT
>CACZYN010000260.1 GCA_902785445.1 uncultured Anaerovibrio sp. | reverse complement strand
CCGGGCCCGGATATGAACAGCATTGCCATATGCCTTCAAGAGAATCTTGCCAATATTGGCGCCATAGTCATTTTTGAGGCCTTCATCAGAAATAGCAGTGTTATATTCTATTTGTCGGTCTAAAAGCTCTTTTACGTCATTAATATCGCAGGTCATGGCAAAATCATAGACATCTTCAATGGTCATGCATTCATAATCTGGTTTGCCGGTGTCTACAGTGTCGACTATTTCTTTTTCCAAGAGGATCTTATCGTTCTTGGTTATGCTGACAATGTTGGTATGTTCATTAACAACACGGACTTGTGCGGTATTATTATTCTTTTCGACAGTAACAATTATATCCAAAACATGCTCGGATTGAGCGGCTTCAACCTTGATGTCAGTGGCTTCAAGGTAGCTGCCCAGCCGGGCTTTTTTTTCTGAATCCACATGAGCGATGACTTCCAATGCAGCGGTTTCATCACCGGCCAGGACTCCGATAGCGGCCGCCGCCTCGATACCTTTTCTGCCGTCGGTATTGGGAACTATAACACTTTTGACGTTTTTGATGATATTACCACTGGCAACAACAGTAATTTTATCAGGGATTTCGCCTAAGGCTTCACGGGCCTTGGCGGCACAGTATGCAATGGCAATAGGCTCAGTACATCCCATGGCTGGCACAAGCTCCCGCTTGAGTATTTCAACATATGCTTTATAGAGTTTATTATCTTTATCCATGCTATTGACTCCTTTATACAAAGATACGTCCTCATTATAGACTATTTCAACGGAAAAGAGTAGCCATTGAATATAGTTGTTTATCCATTTATGCATAATATACACTCTTCTTGAATAAAGACAGCGTGTTTGGTATAATGGAAAGCGGGTAATCTTATCCATAAATATTGAATAGGGGGGTCAAAAATGGCAAATGAAGTGGTAAAAATTGAAGATGGTATGGGCTCTGTTCGTATAGGCGATGAGGTCGTAAGCATGATTGCCGGTATGGCAGCTACTGAAATTGAAGGTATTGCCGGCATGAGCGGTGGACTTGTTGAGGGTATAGCCGAGCTTTTAGGACGGAATTATCTTTCCAAGGGTGTAAAGGTAGAAGTTGGCGAGACTGAGGCCAGAGTTGACCTGTATATAATCGTTAAATATGGTGAGCGTATTCCTGAAGTGGCCATTAGTGTTCAGGAAAATGTAAAAAATAAAATTGAGGAATTTACTGGTCTGACTGTTGTTGAAGTTAATGTTTATGTTCAAGGTATCGACTTTGGCAATGAGGACAAAAAGGACGAGGAAAGAAAAATTCGCTAGGGGGCTGCTGTATGGGATTTATAAATAGAATCCTGTTGTTTTTCTATACCCTATGCTTTGGTGCTGTAAGCCTGGGGGTAATTTTGCTGGTATTCAATATAGTACCGGAACGGGTGCTGTTGAATGAATATCAATATGCTGTTACCCAGTGGCAGACAGGCGCAATTGCAGGTGTAGTGTTTCTTATAAGTATTCATTTGCTGTTTTGTGCTTTTTCCACCAAGGGCAATAAGGAAACCACCAGCGGGGAGATTATTCTTGTTCATGGTGAGGCTGGAGATGTAAGCGTGTCCCTCAATGCCGTAAAATCCATGGTGGAACGAATATCTTCCAATGTTCGGGGAGTGCGGGAGACCAAGGTTAAAACTCTCTTGGAACATGATAAAGATAAGGGTGATTTGTTAAAACTTGATATTAGGATACAGGTTGGACAGGAGCGCAGTATTGCAGCTATTTCTGATGACATCCGTACTCAGGCAGGAAAATATTTAACCGAGATTGCCTGTATAACCAATTTTGATGTTGCAGTGTCCGTATTAGAGATTGTTAGCGGAGTTGTGGTGAAAAAGAGACGGTTGAAGTGATAGGTGGTGTCTGAATGGAAGAAGAGAAAAGCTTTAAGGAAGCGTTGTTAGACGGTATTCGCTTACAGTGGGAGAAAAAGCCGGGAACAATGCTTGGTGTTTTAACCGGTATTATTTTGGCAGTGGGAATATTGCTCTTTGGCTTTTGGAGTGTGTTCTTTGTTGCTTTATGTGCAGGATTAGGTTGCTTCATCGGCCGAAATGTGGATAAGGGTGGAAGCTTTATCGACAATGTTCGGGACTCCTTTCCGAATAATATTCACCGGTGGCGCTGATTATTTATGGAATTATATAAATTGTAAGAATCGAGGAATTATAATATGAGTCGAAGACGAGCTCGTGAGGTAGCACTTCAATCTCTGTTTCAGCTGGATATGAA
>CACZYN010000259.1 GCA_902785445.1 uncultured Anaerovibrio sp. | reverse complement strand
CCAGCAAACTCCACCAAGGCTTCCATGATACGCTGCCGATTTCTGATAAGAATTTCCGTTTTATAGGGAATCCCCAAGGGTTTACGGAAAATGGCTGTTACCGCAAACCAGTCTGCCATACCACCAATAGTAGCCGCCAGAAAACCCGTATGAATAATATTCCCGAAAAAGCCTGGGATGGGCCACAGGGAAGTAGCTGCCGCTCCCAATACACTGGCTGCCAATACGCCAGTGGCTTTATACTTTTTTTGCATAATTACCCCTTAAGATTACAAATGTTGTCCAAGGCAGGCCAAAACAGCCCGTCCTGGACAACATAAAAATTTATGCTTTATTAGCAAACTTTGCCGGCTGTGGACCACGTTCCTTGGCCACTGACAACATCAACTTAATACGGTTCATCTGGTTTACCTCACTGGCACCAGCATCACAATCGATGGACAAAATATTGGCATCCTTGTAATAGCGACGCAATTCATGAATAACCCCTTTACCGGTGATATGATTTGGCAGACAACCGAATGGCTGTAAGCAAACCACATTTGGTACATTGTTACGAATGAGCTTCACCATCTCACCGGTCAGGAACCAGCCTTCACCAGCCATATTTCCCAAGGAAACGTGTTGTTTAGCCATCTGGGCAATTTCCTTAATGGTATGCGGTGGCGTAAACCGTTTACTGTGTTTCATAGCCTTACGCACTGGCCGCCGATAGAATTCCATCATCTGAATAAACATCTGGGAAATCAGTTTGTTCTTCAGCTTGCCATCCAATAATTCCCGTTTTACCACTGCATCATAGGCAGAATACATGAAGAAATCCACAAAGTCCGGCATTACCACTTCTGCACCTTCATCCAACAGGAACTGCTCAATATGGTTATTGGCCACTGGATGATACTTGGCCAAAATCTCACCAACGATACCTACCTTTGGCTTCCACAAATTTTCATCTATTGGTATAGCCTCAAAATCCTCAACTATAGCCTTAATATTGGCAGAGAACCGCTTGTAGCTGCCCTTAGGCTCCAACAGATCTGCCTTGCAGCGCTCCAGCCATTCGTCATATAATCTGGCCGCATCGCCCTTGTGCAATTCATACGGAATGGTGCGGTTTTTCACGTTCATCAAAACATCACCATAAACCGCGGCCTTAATGGCATCTATAAGGCTATCCCGCGTAAATTTAAAGGCATCTGTTTCCAAGCCCCAGCAGGCAAATACCGGAATCTGCGGGTAACCGGCATCCTTCAGAGCCTGACGCAATACATTAATATAATTGGTGGCCCGGCATGCTCCACAGGTCTGGAACAACATAATGGAAGTGTTGTCCGGATCACATTTACCCTGCTGAACAGCATTCAACAGCTGTCCGATAACCACAATAGCCGGGTAGCACATATCATTATGTACATACTTCAGCCCTACATCCACTGCTGAGCGTGGCATTTCCGGAATAACCACCTTATAGCCGTACTTATTCAGCACTGTTTCAAATATACCAAAATGAATTGGTGCCATCTGTGGTGCCAAAATAGTATGCTTTTCCTTGCATTCCTCTGTGAAATGTGGCCGCTCGGAAATCTCCAATTCCCGATAGCTTACTGGCTGACGACGGGCCAAAGCCGCAATAAGCGAACGCAACCGTATTCTGGCCGCACCCAAATTGCTTACATCATCCAGCTTTATCATGGTATAAATTCGGTCATGGTCCTCCAAAATGGATTTTACCTGACCAGTTGTCAAAGCATCCAAACCACAGCCAAAGGAGCTGAACTGAATCAATGTCACATTCTCATGCTCCGCCACATAGTGCGCCGCATGATACAGCCGGGCATGATAGCTCCACTGGTTGACAATCTTCAATGGCTCAGACTTAACCGGCATATGATATACTGCATCTTCAGAAATAATTGGTAAATCATAGCTCTGAATCATCTCTGGTATGCCGTGATTTATCTCCGGATCCACGTGATAAGGCCGTCCGGCCAACAAGATTACATGCTGTCCCTTGGCCTCAGCTTCCTTAAGGATTTCCACACCCTTTTGGCGCACCTCTTCCCGATAAGCAGCCAATTCTTCGTAAGCCTTAGCCGCTGCGGCTCCAATTTCAGCTTTAGTAAGTCCTTCCTGAGAACCTAATTCCTGATACAAGCGTTTAACCATCTTTTTCTGGTCATTAATCGGCAGGAACGGTTCCAGAAAATCTACATTTTTCTCCCGTATAATATCCATATTCCCGCGGATATTTTCCGCATAGGAAGCCACCACCGGACAGTTGAAGTGATT
>CACZYN010000258.1 GCA_902785445.1 uncultured Anaerovibrio sp. | reverse complement strand
TGCAGCCAGCCTCATTAATGGAGCTTTCACTGGTAGCAAAGGCCTTACCATTGTCCAAGTTCCAACTTATACCAAAATTACCTATTACTATATCATGGTAACTGCTATCTTTTCTTCCTCTGCTTGGCCAATCCCAGCAATATCCTGCCAATATCCTTGATTTATTATTTATTTCATTCTTTTCCTTTATTAGTCTTTGAAGTTCCTGTGGGCTGGAACAAACCCGAAAATCATAATCTAATCCCTCTAAATTATAATTTGCGGTTTTTCTTATTCCTAATACGTCATCCAGCCAGGCCAGATATCCGTTTGATCCGTTACATCTAAACTGCGACTCCAACTCCAGCTCCATTACTTCCGAATTCTCAGCATCGGCCCATCTCTTTATCTCATCTACAGAACCGATATCATATATGGTAACTCTCTGGCTTTCATCAATAAAAAATACCGAGCAGGTAGCCGCATGTATTATTTCTTTAATTTGGTTTTCTCCCAAGTTGCGATACATACCAGATTTAGCATTCAATCTATGAGCCTCATCGGCAAGTATAGTGTGAAACATATTCTTCTTGGCATCAGTATAACTTCCGGAGCCTTTAAACAGATTGTCCACGCATTTTTTTGTAGCAGTACCTTTTAACTTCTCTGCATATACCTGACGTGGCGCTGTATTTTTCGACACATACTGTGCTACTTGTCCATTTTGTGTTAATTTTACCAACAGATTTATAGCGATAACACTTTTACCGGTTCCAGGGCCGCCCTGACATATAATAGTTCTTTTCTTATGATCTTTTTGACATTTTTTGGCCACTGCTAATATTTTCTCAAAAACCACCTTCTGCTCATCAATCATCACAAACTCTTCATTTCCCTTTAGCATAGATGCAAGGGAATCCTGCAGGCTTTTTGACGGTCTTATTTTTCCATTATCTACTTCATATAATATTTTTTTATTATCACCATATTTTACATATTTCTTTATGAATGACCGTAAAGCATCGACTTGACCCATGGTAAATGCTGGTGCTTCATTAGTATAAAAACCATATTGTTCGTCATCTAAAGGATCATTTTTTGTCCTTAGGTAATTATGTAAAAAGGCACAAGGCTTTAACTGTATATTTTTATCCTGAACAGTTGCATTATAGTCGGAAATTACTTGGGCATAAGACCAAGCCTGATAGGATGGATGAACAACTCTCCTAACAGCACCACCCGTATATGTTTCAACCAGTGCATCCAAGGAATCAACTTTTGTTAATTCGCTCCACTGTTTAAGCTCAATAATGATCATTCCTGGTGTATTGGCAACATCGTATCCGCTGATCATAAAATCCACACGCTTAGCCGTCTGGGGAACATTATATTCAATCGCTATCCCCGCATCCACGGGAATTTCAGCATCTGTCATAACTTTATACATGTAATGTAATGAATTTACCCAGGCAATAAACTGATTTTTTGGTGTATGAATCCCCATCTTGCTTCTGATGTTGTCTTCAATTTCCATTGCAATAGTATCTTGTTCAACACTATGTAAAAAATCACTTTTTAAGCCCTCATAGACAATCATTACATCACCTCATTCAATTCTTCTATGCTTTCTATTTTTTGCCATTTTGTTGTAACTTAAGATAGTCTCCATCGAGTAAGTAACATTCTACATTGTTGGCCTAAAACCCTTTATTTTACTGATTTAGACCAAATAATAAAAGAGGGATATGCTATGCATATCCCTCTTTTATTATTTTAACCGGCACATCACCCATCAAAGGCTTCCCGTTCCTGTTCCAGCTCCTTAATAGTGAGATTACGCAAATAGGAGCGGTGCTGCTGGTCGTCCTGGTAGACAAAACCCACATGGGAAACATATGGCTCAATAGTACCGATTTTTAACAGTGGTGTGACCACCAAAAGCTGCAAATCCAGCTTTTGGAACAGTTCCAGCCCAAAGCGGGCAGACTCATCAGAGCTCTTCAAAAAGGCCTCATCAATTACCACAAAGCGGAAGGTATTTATGGTCTTACGCTTGGCTTCCAGACCAAAGTTGTATACCAAACTGGCCGCCAATATGGTGTAGGCCAACTTTTCTTTCTGACCGCCGGACTTACCGCCGGAATCCGTATAGTGCTCATATTCCTCTCCAGTATCCCGCCAGCGCTCAGATGCCGCAAAGCTAAACCAGTTGCGAACATCAGTAACTCTGCTGGTCCAGCGCTTGTCTATCTCCGCACATTCCGGTCTGCCCCGGAACCGGCAGCGCAGGTCCGGGTTCTGGGTGGCCACCCCCACGGGGCAGGTATCCAGGTTGCAGGCGCGCATCATGACGCAGCCCATGGTCACCAGCGGAGCCGTGGCGAAACCGAATTCCTCCGCGCCCAG
>CACZYN010000257.1 GCA_902785445.1 uncultured Anaerovibrio sp. | reverse complement strand
GTTCGATTCTTACTGCCCCTGCCATTTTTTTGGAGCAGTACTCAAGAGGCTGAAGAGGACGGTTTGCTAAATCGTTAGGGTCGCAAGGCTGCGGAGGTTCGAATCCTCTCTGCTCCGCCATTGGAAAGTTAGACGATGAAGGTAAATTCATCGTCTTTTTTGTTGTCATTTGAGGTTGGTTGGGGTATAATTTATTTGTTTTTCTTACATTATTATAGGAGGATGAAAAATGAGTGAAACTTTAGAAAGGCTGTTTCATTTAAAGGAGAATGGAACTACAATCCGCACTGAATTGGTTGCAGGTCTTACTACCTTTATGACAATGGCCTACATTCTGGCTGTAAACCCTGGTATTTTATCATCTACTGGTATGGATGCCGGTGCTGTGTTCGTTGCTACGGCATTGGGTGCTGCTATTGGTACAATCTTTATGGCAGTATTTGCTAATTATCCATTTGCTTTGGCACCAGGAATGGGCCTGAATGCGTTCTTTGCCTTTACCGTATGTGGAGCAATGGGATATTCCTGGCAGGTTGCTTTGGCTGCAGTATTCATTGAAGGTATCATATTCCTTATTCTGTCTCTGACCAATGTCAGAGAGGCAATTTTCAACTGCGTTCCTACCAACCTGAAGTTAGGTGTTACTGCTGGTATTGGTCTGTTTATTGCCTTTATCGGTATGCAGAGTGCCAAGCTGGTGGTTGATAGTCCAACCCTGGTTTCTATTTTCCCTTTCAAGTCTTCTCTGGCTGATGGTACTTTTTATACCACTGGTATGGGTGCTGTATTGGCTTTGATCGGTATTTTGGTAATGGCCGTTCTTATTCATAAGAAGGTTCCAGGAGATATCCTTTGGGGAATTCTCTTCACCTGGATTTTGGGTATGATTTGTGAGGTTGCTGGAATTTATGTTCCTAACCCAGAAATGGGCATGTTCTCAACTATTCCTAATTTCTCTAATGGGATTAGCATTCCTAACATTGCTCCAACTCTGATGCAGGTAGATTTCTCTGGCATCTGGACTTTTAACTTCTTTACTGTTATTTTGGCCTTCATGTTTGTTGACCTGTTTGATACCCTTGGAACTCTGATTGGTGTGGCTTCCAAGGCAGATATGCTGGATGAGCAGGGCCGTCTGCCTCGTATAAAGGGTGCACTTTTGGCAGACTCCCTGGCTACTTCTGTTGGTGCAGTATTAGGTACTTCTACTGTATCTACTTATGTGGAAAGCTCTGCTGGCGTTAGTGCTGGTGGACGTACTGGTCTTACCGCTTGGACAGTTGCTGCTCTCTTTATTTTGAGTTTATTCTTGGCACCATTGTTCTTGACAATTCCTGCATTTGCTACAGCTCCTGCATTGATAGTTGTTGGTTTCCTGATGGTTAGCAGCTTGACCAAGATCGATTTCAGCGACATTACTGAATCTTTCCCAGCCTACATTGCTACAGTAACTATGGTGTTCATGTACTCCATTTCTGAAGGTATTGCCATGGGCTTCATCTCTTATGTAGTGATTAATGTTCTTTCTGGTGAATTTACCAAGAAATCCATTAGTCCGGTGATGTATATTCTGGCAGTAATCTTCATATTGAAGTACGTATTTGTGTAATAAATAATATATAATGATACTAGCGTGGCAAATTTATTTTTTGTCACGCTATTTTATTTTTTTTGATTGACTAAGGGAAAAATTTATGATAACATACTTAACCGTAGGCGCTATAACTATGCGCTTTCCCCAACCGCACAGTGAGGTTTGTAAACAGCGTTTTAGCTGTACCGTAATTGGCGAGTATAATTATAGGGAGGTGTAAGAGAATGTTCGCAATTATTAAGACTGGTGGCAAGCAGTATAAGGTTACCGAAGGTGATGTTATTACTGTTGAGAAGCTGGAGGCTGCTGAGGGCGATGTTGTTACCTTTGATCAGGTTTTGACTGTAATCAAGGACAATGATGTTGTTGTTGGTAAGCCAGTTGTTGAAGGTGCGAAGGTTACTGCCAAGGTAGAGGCTCAGGGCAAGGACAAGAAGATTTTGGTCTTCAAGTACAAGGCTAAGTCCAACTATCGTAAGCGTCAGGGCCATCGTCAGCCATTCACTAAGGTTGTTATCGAGAAGATCGAGGCTTAATGCTAAGCAATGACTTTTAGTTCTGTTGGTCGTTGCAGGGTATTTATTGTTGTTGGTATTTCCTATGAAACGATGCAGACAGAAGGTAGACAGTGGTATCGAAATCCATGTTTACCGCAATAAAGAGGGCAGAATATGGGGCTATACCGTTAATGGTCATTATGGCCAGCGGGGTAGCAGCACAGTGTGTGCCGGTGTTTCGGTATTGGCACAGACCACCCTAAAAGGATTAGGTGAGCACTTCATGCGCTCAAATGGTATTTCGGAAGATGATGTG
>CACZYN010000256.1 GCA_902785445.1 uncultured Anaerovibrio sp. | reverse complement strand
TTGCAACACATCCCGGTGCATCAGGACAATCTTCCAAGGCTTGTTGGTGCTTTGTAAATCCTTGTGAAGCCAAGCTGTTTGTTCCGCCATTAAGCCTGTCTTGAATTTCTCCAACTCATGCTCCATGGTATTTAATACCACAAAATGCACAATTCCATAGTCAAAGGAATAAAAATAGCGGTCAAATTCCTGGCTGCCGTTGGCAGGCAGCTGAAAATAATGGAGATACGCCTCCGGCAATCGCTCCTGCCAATTTTGGTCATAACACTCGTGGTTACCCATCACCGGTGCAAATACCAGCTTGTCCATAAGACCATGCAAAGCCCCAAACCAGGCCCGCCACTGACTGCTGTCCTCCCCGTTATCCACCAAATCTCCCATATTGGAAAATAATTCTGCTTCTGGATGAGCTTTTATCGCCGACTGGGCTACAGTTTCCCAATCGCTGTAATCGCTGGATTGGGAATCCGGAAATATGAGTGCAGTAAATTTTTGTTGATCATTAGCGACCGTGTGCAAAGGATACCACTGACTTCTATGGTCCCCATCTTCAATGGCAAATTCATATTCCGTATCCGATGTGAGTTTATCCAGCTGAGCAGTGTATTGCTTTACTTCCTTTCCATCGTCGGTGAAATAATCTTTCTGTATGGAAAAGATCTGATCTGCTTCCCTTTGCGCTGATGAAGTTGCCCGAAGCCGCACCTGGGGATTAGTCATTGCCGTCTCCGCCTGCCACATAATACATCGGCTGGTATTGTTATCCCCTGTCACCATTTGGCGCAGATATTGGACCTGTTTATCCGTCAGCAGGCTGTGGGCCTGATTTTTAATCTCACGGCCCACTCCAGTCTTTTTCAGCACGACCACGCCGCCACCTAAAGCCGCCAATGCCCCCAGGCACACTGCCCCCTTAAGAAATTTTCGTCGGGAGATTTTCCCCTTATCACTGCCCACACTCATACTCTTACCCCCTGTCAATCAACCACACTATAACACAAAAATGGGGCAACTGTCACTTTTCAGTGCTGTTGCCCCATTCCTCTAATTATTTATTTTCCTTTGCCCACCCGATAGGACTCGGCTAAAAGCTGAATCGGATGATATACCACCTGTGGCATCTTGTTATGTACTATACCGTCAGTGATATGCATACGACAACTTGGACAGCTGGCGCACACGTAATCTGCATTGGTAGCCTTGATATTTTCACACTTACGGTCATTTATCTCTCTGGATAACTCATAGTGGGAGAAACAGAAAGAACCACCGGAGCCGCAGCACCGGTCATGCTCTTTCATTTCCACAAAGTTCAGACCTGGAATAGATTTCAATATATCCCTTGGTTCCTTGGTGACCTTGATACCTCTAATCATATGACATGGGTCATGCATGGTAACGGTTTTGTTGATTTCCCCCAGGTTGTCGGTATTATAACCAGTTTCCACCAAAAATTGACTGATTTCCCGTACCTTGTCAGCAAGCTTTTGGGCTCTTGCTGCCCATTCCGGCTCATCCTTCAGCCACTGCGGATAATCCTTTAAAGCCTCCACACAGGAACCGCAAGCCCCCACAATATAATCGCAGTCAACCTTTTCAAAGACCTCAATATTGTGTTTAGCCATTTCATTGGCCAGCTCAAACGCACCGGAAACATGCACCGGGGTACCACAGCAATGCTGGGCGCCCGGCAAAATTACCTCATGGCCATTTTCCTTTAGTACCTCAATAACAGACTTACCCATATCAGTATACATAAAGTTGATGGTACAGCCGGTGAAAAAAGCCACCTTATATTTTGGATTGTCCACTTTAATCACTGGCGGATACTCAGCCCGAAGTGGTGTAGACGCTAACGGGGCCGTAGCCCGGGATGGATCCATGCCCGGCATTGGAAGACGGGACAAGACCGCATTCTTGTCCGGTATATCCTTAAAGGTAAGCCAGCCAAACATACCGCCCATACGCAGTACCGCATTAAATAACGGCCGGTTGCTCAACAAACTGAATACGGTTTTCTTAATCGGATGCAGACCTCTGGCCTTTATGGCTGCATGGCGTCCCCGCAAAATAAGCTCATCAGCCTTAACTCCACACGGGCAATTGGCCGAGCATGTTTTACAGGTAAGGCACTGGGCCATCATGGAATCAAATTCCTTGGTAATCTCCAGCTTGCCGCTCAAAATAGCCTGCATCAGGGAAATCTTGCCTCTGGCAACGGAAAATTCCTTTCTGGTCTCCCGATAAATCGGGCACCCGGCCTGGCAGTTGCCGCATTTCATGCAGTTGGCCAAAGCTTCATCAATATCTTTTAGCAGTTCTTTATCCTGGGCATTCATGCCCTCTGCTGTCAGCTGATTTTCTGCCATACTAACACTCTCCTATCAGCTTGCCAGGATTCAAAATCAAGTTAGGGTCCAAAGCCCGC
>CACZYN010000255.1 GCA_902785445.1 uncultured Anaerovibrio sp. | reverse complement strand
TAAAAATTGAGTAAGAGTTTCGCTTAAAGGGCTGCATTTGCAGTCCTTTTTTTGTGTCTCCAACACCAGCACATAAATAGCTAAATATATTTACCCATAAAAGAAGGAAATAAAAAATTATTACCGAATTTAGACAAGTAAAGATTAGTACGTAATTAAGATATTCTGACTTTAAAATAGGAGGTCACAGATTATGTTCAAAAACTTATTTAAGTCCAATTCACCTACAGAAGCCACCCCATCACCAGCCCAGCGGATAGCCCCAAAACCTGTTCAACCGCCAACCGCTCCAACCAATAGAACTTCTACCATACCAGATACAAAGGTTGCTTATTTGTCCAGTGATGAGTTAAATTCCACCAATCTTACTCCCCTCTTTGAAGTTGCCGAGGGGCCAGCTTTGGTCATGGGCTATGTTTCCCCGGATAATGATATGCACAGTGTTTCTTCCAGTATCAAGCGGGTATTGCCTCCTAATGCCAAGCTTATTTTGGTCACCACCTCCGGTGAACTGTGTCGACCAGCCGGAAGTCGTACCTTATACTGTGAAGCCTCAGATAACCGTCGCAAAGTTCTGTTACAGGTCTTCTCACGCCGCATGATTGACAACATGTATGTCATGACCATAAAACTGCCAAATGATGATCTTCGCCAAGGGCAGGTTTCAATGAGTGTTGAAGAGAGAGTTAGCAGAATGCAGCAGGAAATCGGTCGGCATAAGATTCCGTTCCGCATGAATGTGAACCACACTTTCGCACTTTTATATATTGATGGCCTATCTAATTGTGAATCCTTTGTAATGCAGGCCTTCTACCAAAACGGCATGTATCCAATCCCATTCATTGGTGGCAGCTCGGCCGGTCTGCTGGATTTCCAACACACGTACATATATAACGATAGTGATGTGCTGGAAAATGTTGCTGTTGCAGTTATTGTTCACACCAGCAAGAACTATCGCTATGGTATACTGAAGACTCAGGCCGTTGAACGGGTTGGCAAGTATTTTGATGTGGTAACGGCCAATTCGGCCCTTCGTTATATTTCCACCGTTGAGGGCGCCAATGGAGAGCCTATTCCATTCATTGATGCCCTAAAACAGGAATTGGGCTGCTCCAGTGTGGCTGAGCTTAACAACAAGATGCAGGAATACACCTTTGCTACTGACATAAAGGGTGAAAATTTCATTCGCTCCATTTCCAGTATTGATGAAGGCAACTATCGTATCAATTTCTTCTGCGATATTGAAAGCGGTGAGCGCCTTTACCTTATGAAACGGGTTGGACTGGATGCAGATCTTAAGCGGGCTGTCCGTGACTTCAATCAGGGCAAGCCGGCGCCAATCGGTGCCATTCTCAACGACTGTATTCTCCGTCGGTTGGGTTACCCAGAGGAAATCAAGCATGTTGATATGTTTAATGAATACCCGGTGGCAGGTTTCTCCAGCTTCGGTGAAATCAGCGGTCTGCACATGAACGAAACATTGACGGCCATCTTTTTCTATTATGAACCAAACGGTACTTCTTTCCATGACCAGTATCTGGACTATTTCGCCGGCCATTATGCCGCCTGTCAGGAATTTTTCCTAGCTCGTGTAATCGCCCGTCAACAAAGGGTTGGTACACTGAAAGATCAGGTTTTGCATCTCTTTGATGAATACCAGCAAAGTCTGCCATCCATTATTCGCTCCATCACCCAAATGTCCAAGGATGTGGATGATGTAAAGGATTCCATGCAGGAATTATCCGGCGGTATTGAGGAGCAAGGATCCTATTTCACCCAGCTGTTGGAACGTAATTCGGAAATTACGCCAAAACTGAGACTCCTCAGCTCCAGTACAGAAAAAATTAATGACGTAATGCAGATCATCACCGATATTTCTTCCCAGATTAATCTGCTGGCTCTAAATGCTGCTATCGAGGCAGCCCGGGCCGGTGAGCATGGTCGTGGTTTTGCCGTTGTTGCCCAGGAGGTTGGTAAGCTCTCCAAGAGTACCCAGGAAAGTGTTCAAAGCTCTGACGAAGCCATTAATACACTGATAAATGATGTTAAGGCTATTGACACAATTTTGGCCAAAAACAAGGAATTTGAGGCCAAGATTGATGAGTTTGACCAGCGTTTTGGCCAGCAGGTAAATCACGTTCATCAACGTCTAAATGCCAGCCTGGAGAATATTAGCAAATCATCCAGCGCTATTAAGGATCTAGATTTGGTCAACTCCGCTGTTACTGAAAAACTGGCTACCATCCAGGAAACTATCCGGAATATCGAGTTGGGTATTTAATCAACTCACTTATATTAACTGCTAAATCAAAAAGGGACTGCGTAAGCAGTCCCTTTTCCTGTGTCTTTATTTACCTGAAAGACATCTACTTCTTCAATTTATCAAATTCTTCTCTGGTCAAATACGACTCCTGGGTACCCTTGCGGG
>CACZYN010000254.1 GCA_902785445.1 uncultured Anaerovibrio sp. | reverse complement strand
GGGCTCATGAGAAGCACCCGACGGTTGGTGTAAGCAGTATTGTCCTTCACGTGCCGCACTGCCTTAAAAACCGGCTCCGGCTTCATAACCATACCGCTGCCGCCCCCAAAAGGCGTATCATCCACCTGCTGATGCTTGCCCTCGGCAAAATCCCGGGGATTGGTTATATTAATATCCAGTATCCCCTTTTCCACCGCCCGCTTGATTATACTGTCCCCAAAGGGACCATCAAACATGGCAGGAAAAAGGGAGAGAATATCTATCCTCATTCCGCTTCCTCCGGCATATCCACTACCATACGGCCTTCCTGAATATTGATTTCCTTTACTACCGCCTTTAAGGCCGGAATTAAAATCTGCTTGGCCTCACCCTTTTTAGAAGCCACATACACATCATTGCTGCCGGTTTTTAATACCTCAGTAACAAACCCCAAGGATTCCCCGGCCATATCCAAAACCTCCAGGCCAATGATATCGAAGGTATAATATTCCCCTTCTTCCAATGGCATGGCATCCTTTTTGTCCACATACAAAAGCTGTCCGGTAAGTTTGGCAACTTCCTCCCGGACGGTATATTGCTTTAATTTCAAAATAACAAACTGCTTGTGGTATTTAACATCGGCCACGTCCAGCAGTTCATCTCCGATATAAACCTGTTTTAATTCTTCAAACCGCTCTGGAAAATCCGTCAATGGAATGACACGGAGCTCGCCACGAATACCGTGAGGAGCTCCTGCCTTACCAATGACAATTCGACTATCAGCTGCGGATGGCGATGATGACGTCATCTTCAACCACTACCTCCACATTGAACTGGTCACGTACATTGTCACCCTTCTTCAATTCTACAAACCGCTCAGTGGTACCCTGAACGATTTCAGCACCCAATACCAACTTCTCAGTATCGGCGATCTGGGCTTCAGTCTGAGCCACAAAATCTTCCCGCTTCTGGCGCTCAATGCCAAAATGCTGGTTAATCATGGCAATCTCATCCTGATTGTCTTCCCCAACCTCGGAAAGAGCCCGGTTTTCCTGAATATTAATCTGCTGAATTTCCAGCTGGGCCTGCTTAATCCGATTACGGAAATCCTCCAGCATGGAAGCCCGCAACTTTTCAGTGAGCTTTGCCTTGATGGTCATAGGGAATTTTACCATTACACTATCCATTATAAAAATCCTCCAAGTATAGAAATTGCGGCAAGCATCCCCTAAAAGTGGACTTTGCCGCATATTAAGCCGATGCCTCAGCTCATAATTTCTACATTTACTTTTTTATTTTCGCGAGTTGCAGCAGCTTTGACAACAGTGCGTAATGCCTTGGCAATACGGCCCTGTTTACCAATAACCTTGCCCATGTCCTCCGTAGCAACATGAAGTTCATAGATGACTACATTATCTTCTTCCTTCTCGTTGATAACCACAGCGGAAGGATTGTCGACCAAGGACTTCGCGATAATCTCAACTATCTCTTTCATGCCCTGCCTCTTTCTTAGTTCTTAGCATGCTTAGCTGCATCAAACTTTGCCATAATGCCCTGCTTAGAGAACAAGGAACGAACGGTATCAGTAGGCTGTGCGCCCTTTGCCATCCATTCGAGAGCCTTCTCTTCGTCGATATTAACAACTGCTGGCTCCTTAGTGGAGTCATAGTTACCAACTACTTCGATGAAACGGCCATCACGAGGAGCACGGGAATCAGCTACAACAATACGATAGAATGGAGCCTTCTTGGCACCCATACGGTTCAAACGAATCTTTACTGCCATTGTCAATTCACCTCCTTAAAAAGTGGTATATCTAATCTCTATATAATAGAAGATATACGTAATAATTATATTAATGCATGAATGGAAGCTTGAAACCTCCGAAGCCTTTACGGCCACCCTGCATCTTTTTAACTTTCTTCATCATCTTGCGCATTTCCTCAAACTGCTTTAACAGCCGGTTGACATCCTGCACCCGGGTACCGCTGCCGGTAGCTATACGCTTGCGACGGCTGCCGTTGATGATGTTGGTATTAGCTCTTTCCTTGGGGGTCATGGAGCGAATAATTGCCTCAACCTGGCGCATTTCCTTACCATTGAGGTCAAGCTCCCGATCTCCGAGCTTCTTCTTTATGTCTCCCATACCGGGAATCATACCCATAATCTGTTCCAGAGAACCCAGCTTTTTTATCTGCTGCATCTGGTTCAGAAAATCATCCAAGGTGAAATCATCCTTACGGAGTTTCTTTTCCATTTCCTTGGCCTGATTCATATCAAAGGTTTCCTGGGCCTTTTCAATCAGGGAAAGCACATCTCCCATGCCCAAGATACGGGAAGCCATACGGTCCGGATAAAACGGCTCCAGAGCCTCCAGCTTTTCTCCCATACCCACGAATTTTACCGGGCAGCCGGTAACAGCCTTGACAGACAGGGCCGCACCACCACGGGAATCACCATCCAGCTTGGTAAGCACCAGACCATCCAGGCCC
>CACZYN010000253.1 GCA_902785445.1 uncultured Anaerovibrio sp. | reverse complement strand
GGAAACCCCTGCGAAAGATTTACAGCACCATATTGATTTGAAATGCGTGTCATTCGACGGATAACTGAATCTGTAAAAGTTGAAGTTCTATTTGATAATTGTGGCATACTATGACCTCGAATATGATATTTCCGGATTTAGAATTCCTGTAGGATCGAAAGCTTTCTTTATAGCATTCATGAGTTTTATATTTGGCTCAGCTGTTTGTGTAAAAAAGAAAACTCTTTTACTTGTTCCAAGTCCATGCTCTCCAGAAATCAATCCGCCAAGTTCATGTGCTTTAGCATACAGTTTTTCAAGATTTTGATGAAGTTCAGTTGTCCAGGTTTGTTCATCACGATTTCCTCGAACCACACAGAAATGAACATTACCATCACCAGCATGACCAAAAGTACCGATTGTAACATTGTAATCCTTGGCCGCCTTGGTAACAATCTTCAAGAAATCTGTTAGCTTACTTCTAGGCACAGTTGCATCCTCAACAAAAGTGGTAGGACGAAGTTTCGCCAGGCAAGGCAAGGCCATACGACGAGCCGTCCACAGCTGTTCCTTATGTTCAGCGGATTTAGCCAGGGTAACCTCCGCAGCATTATTACGTTTCAGTACTTCCATTACCTTTTCTTTTTCGTCAGCCACAATTACCGGATGGCCATCTACTTCCAGCAATAATATGGCTGCCGTATCCACTGGCAACCCAACATGCATGAAATCCTCAACGGTGCGGATAGAAGCATTATCCAATATTTCCATGGTCGCTGGAATAATTTTTGCTGCAATAATATCCGATACTGCATTACCGGCATCTTCCAAGGTATTAAATACAGCCACCATGCTGGCCGATGCCTCAGGTTTTGGAACCAGTTTCAAATAAGCCTTGGTCACGATACCCAGAGTCCCTTCAGAACCAGTAAAGAGCTTGGTCATATCATAGCCGGAGACATCCTTAACATTTTTGCCACCGGTGTGAATAATATCACCATTAGCCAAAACCACTTCCAGACCCTGAACATAATTCTTGGTGATACCATATTTCAGGCCACGAAGTCCCCCAGAATTTTCACAGATAGTGCCACCCAGGCTGGCGGTCTTGACGGTACCAGGATCAGGCGGATAAATCAATCCATGAGGTGCCACATAATCATTGATATCCTGTACCACAACGCCGACCTCAACCTCAGCGATAAGGTTTTCCAAATCCAGATCTAGGATTTTATTGAACCGCAGCATCAAAAGGACAATACCGCCCTTTAATGGTGCTGTACCTGCCGAAAGATTGGTACCAGAACCCCGCGGATATACTGGTATCTTATGCTCATTGGCAAATTTCATAATGGCAGAAACTTCCTGCACATTGCCTGGTGATACCACCACATCCGGCATGTACAAATGCCCTGGTGTGGCATCATATGAATATGCATACAGTGCCTCTTTGGAATGAAGAACATTATCTTCCCCGACAATCTTCTTCATTTCAGCAATTAATTGTTCTTTTTCCATACTTACTCCCCTCTTACACAAAAAATCAACCGACAATCTCTTATGAATTTGTTCGACCAATTATCAAATAATCCTTCAAAAAAAATAAAAAATAATAAAGAAAACAGGCCATGCACAAAAATGTGCATAGCCTGTGTTAGGTAAATCAAATATCTATTTTGTGCTGTCAGTCCCCAATATGTGTAGCAAGTGGCACTTCATATCCCTTTTCATACATAAGGACTTTTTTGAGAATAGCATAATAGTCATGCTGGATATAATCTACTTTTTTCCAGTTCATCTGCTTAAACTGAGCTTCAGTTTCTTCTGTTACCGCAACCCACTGCAGGCAGTATATTTCAACACCTTCTCCTGCTATGCAGTCATCTACGCTTATCTTGTCCCAATCAGCGTTATACCATTTCATATCTTCCTCAATCCAGAAGGAACCCCAGAGGGTCTTGTCGGCTTCTGGCCTATTTATGAAATAATATTTCTGGTATATTTTCTTGCCTGTGGTCAAATTGTGGTACATTACCGGAACCAGCAATCTGGTATAAGGGCCCCCTTTATAGGTTACAGATATATCCTTTATATTGCCGAAATCAACATAAATTTCACCGGCATCACCATTACTGTTGTACCATCCTTTGTCCAATTTGAATACACACTGATAGCCAGTTTGCGCGTTATTGGACGCAGCAGGAGGATTAGATGTCTGTTCAGCCGGAGCAGCTGGCGGATTGCTTGGAGCAGGTTCAGGCTCAGCCGTATCCAGGGAATACCAACCAGCAGTCTGGGTTCCTGTCCACTTGACATTAGCATCATCTAACGCTTTAAGGTTTTTATCCCATAACCGAAGATTTATCTCTACAGAACCTCCAGGTGGAACCTTTGTATCGGCAATTGCTACAGTTTTGGAGCATGAATATATTTTCTGCTCAGCTCCTCCAACCGTGGATATAACCGTCAAATTATCCAAAGTAATACTATTTACTACA
>CACZYN010000252.1 GCA_902785445.1 uncultured Anaerovibrio sp. | reverse complement strand
GGGAGAAAATGTACGGACAGTATTACAGTTGTATCGTAACCGGAAAGTATTTGATGATGATGAGCTTATTGCTACCAGCAATATTGATGTGGACATAAATGATGAAGAGGCTGTTGATAATGCCATAACTTCCTTCTTGCGGGAGGTAAATGGTATAGCTACCCGTAAGGGAATGCTGCCGGATCCAATCACTGGTAATGTAGGTGTTATTGATGGAGAAGAAATCTATCATGCCATGGATGACTTGCATAAAAATAGAGGTAAAGCGATGATTTATGCCTATTCCAAGGGAACCTGCGAAGTATTTGGTCCATTGAGATTGAAACTGAAAATAATAGGTTCCACGGGGTTATTCTAATGCAAAATAATATCATTGGTCTGGATCCGGGGCGGGACAAGTGTGGCATAGCTGTAGTGTCCCCTAAGGGCACAGTATTGTTTCAAAAAGTAATACAAACAGATAATTTGTCGGCTCAGGTGACGGAGTTGTTAACCACTTACGAGATCCACCAGCTGGTAATAGGTAATGGAACTACCAGTAAAACTGCTCAAGAGACGATTAGGGGGTCCTGTCCAGAGCTAAATATAGCGGTGGTGGACGAATATTACACCACCCAGCTGGCCCGACAGGAATATTGGCGAGCCAACCCACCTAAGGGATGGCGTAAGCTGTTACCGGTGAGTATGCAGGTACCACCGGAGCCGGTGGATGATTTTGTGGCTATTATATTGGTAAGGCGATTTTTGCAGAAAAATATGAAGATATAAAAGAGAAGGGGAGAATGTAATGGCTGAAGCACAGGGAAGACCCGAATGGAATGATTATTTTCTGGATATTGCCAAGGCAGTGGGGCGGCGATCTACCTGTCTGCGGCGTCGCTATGGGGCGATTATTGTCAAAGACAAAATTATTGTCAGCACAGGGTACAATGGAGCACCAAGAGGTGAGGCCAACTGTATAGATACTGGGCTTTGTGAGCGACAGCGTTTGGGTATCAAGCCAGGACAGAATTATGAATTGTGCGTGGCCGTACATGCGGAACAAAATGCCATAATAAATGGCGATCCGGAGAAAATGAAAGGGGCCACAGCCTATATTGTGGGCTATAATGCTGATGGAACTCTGGCATCGGGTAAACCGTGTCTGTTATGTCGCCGCATGCTGAGAAATGCCATGCTGGATAAGGTTATTTATTTGGAATCAGATGGTTCCACTGTTGAGGTTGAGCCAAAGGACATAAAGTAGTTTAGAATGGTTATGAATTGTTTCTATACCCCTCTTTTGACTATGAACATATTGTGTTGACAATGCCGACAGGGTGATGTAAAATCGGTATGGTCTTGAGAAAGAGGTGAATAAAATGCCAGATTTTATTTGGGCATTGTTGATTGCAATGGTGGTGTCCTTCGCGATTACGCCATTGGTTATAGTTTTTGCGGGGAAAACCGGAGCTTTGGATGCGCCGGATGCCCGCAAGGTACATCAGAAACCTATTCCCCGCATTGGTGGTATAGGCATTTATGTGGCTTTTATGGCTGGAACTTTGGCCATGTTGGACTTTGGAGCCTTTGAACCGGATGTTCAAAGGGGGATTATTGGTCTTCTGGTAAGCAGTTCCTTAATTGTGTTGTTGGGAATTGTAGATGATTACAAGTCCTTGCCAGCCAAGGTTAAGCTGTTGGGCCAGATTGTGGCAGCCAGTGTATTGGTAGCCTTTGGAGTGCAAATCGATTTTATTGCAGATCCTTTTGGCGATTATTTTTACTTGGAATATTTTGCTATTCCAGCCACCATTTTTTGGATTGTGGGACTTACCAATACAGTTAATCTCATCGACGGGTTGGATGGATTGGCAGCTGGTGTGGCAACTATTGCTTCTATAACAATTCTGCTGGTGGCCATTCAAAATGATTTCGTGCTGGTAACGATTTTGACTGCAGCCCTGGCCGGAGCGGCTATTGGCTTTTTGCGGTACAATTTTAATCCCGCCAAGATTTTTATGGGGGATACTGGCAGTATGTTTTTAGGCTTTATGCTGGCCGGTATTTCTGTTATTGGTGCTGTAAAAAGTGCCGCAACTATTGCACTGATTGTGCCGATTTTGGCCCTTGGTGTTCCAATTATGGATACTTCCTTTGCCATTATCCGCCGATATAGGGGAGGAGTGCCTATCTTCAAGCCAGATAAGGGGCATCTCCATCATCGCTTATTGGATATGGGCTTTAACCAGCGTCAGGCCGTTTTACTGATGTATATTATCAGTGCTTTGCTGGGCTTCAGTGCAGTACTTCTGAACGAGGTATCTGGCGGTATAGCCATTGCCATTGTGATTTGTGTGGTTCTGGCGGTATTCTTCGGTGCTAAGAAGCTAGGTATTCTTCGTATGAAAAATCCATAACATAATAGTTTTTTTATATCTTGTGAATGTGGAAGGGGATAGCAATGGGTAAGAAAATCAAGGTGATGACTGTATTTGGTACCCG
>CACZYN010000251.1 GCA_902785445.1 uncultured Anaerovibrio sp. | reverse complement strand
CGCATGGGCGATCTGATCAATGAAGAATTCCCCGTAGTTACGGGCGTACATCTTGCACTTCTTGGCATGGACTACGGCAATACTGCCATCAATAACCACGTCGTCATTGCAAACCTTGGCTACCGCCACCTTTACATCGGACAGCTTACCTACTCCGGACGGCTCAATAATAATCCGGTCAGGGTTATAGGTCTCCATTACCTGCTTCAGGGATTCTTCAAAATCTCCCACTAAGGAGCAGCATATGCAACCGGAATTTATTTCCTTAATCTCTACCCCGGCTTCCTTCATAAAACCGCCATCAATGGCAATTTCACCAAATTCATTTTCTATGAGGCAAATTTTATCTTTAAAACCATCCTTAATAAGCTTCTGAATAAGAGTGGTTTTGCCAGCCCCTAAAAAACCGGAAAATATATTAATTTTAGTCATCCTTATAACCTCCAATACTTCCAACAACACTAAAAGCGGTTTTCACATATCCATGAAAACGACCTTTAGTATTATAACGCAGTTGTTCAGATTTTGCCATAGGCAAAATATACATATTGGCGTTTCCCCTTACGGGACTAGCTTCGCGTCGCACGAGTCACAAACATGACCTCGTTATACATCATTTGATAATTTTTTTCCATGGAAGATAAAAAGGAGTCAGCCCTCGCTGACTCCTTAATTCTTAATGATATATTATTGTTCCTTAGCACGCAGTACCTTGATAGTAAACAGTGCGGCACACACAATTGCAAAGGCAATGCCTACCGGATAGCTGATTTCTGTACCTAACTGCAAGCCCTCCTTGGCCTGAAGAATATAGGTACAGGTTACCGCCGACATAAAGGTGGCTGGAATAGCCGCCATCATCCAAGCTTTGCTGCCTTCTTTCGTTCTATACAAATAGGTAGCACCTGTCCACAGAACAATCATAGCCAAAGTCTGATTGGTCCAGGAGAAATACCGCCAAATTATGTCAAAGTTCATCTGAGACAAAATACCGCCCACTGCCAGAAGAGGCACTGCGAAGAGCAGACGCTTTACCGCCTTGGACTGAGCCACACCAAACCAGTCAGCCAATGTCAGACGGGCACTGCGGAAGGCAGTATCACCAGAAGTTATTGGGCAGGCAATAACACCAAGCATAGCCAAGGTAGCACCAATATAGCCGGTCATGCTGCCGTCACCACCCATAAAGCCAACGCAAATATCGTATACTACGGTACCAGCGCCGCCAGCTTTCATAGCTGCAGCCAAGCCACCGGTGCTGTCATAGAAGGTTACACCAGCTGCTGCCCAAATCAAGGCGATAATACCCTCGGATACCATAGCACCATAGAATACTGGGCGTCCCAGACGCTCAGTAGTGAGGCAGCGGGACATGATTGGAGACTGAGTAGAATGGAAGCCGGAAATAGCACCACAAGCTACGGTAATGAACATCAATGGCCAAATTGGCATTGCATCCCCCTGTGGATGCAGGTTGGCCAACTGCATTTCAGGCATGGTATGGCCGCCTACGCCCATAAGCATACCAGCCATGATGCCCAGTGCCATGATAATCAAGCAGGCACCGAAGAGTGGATAGAAACGAGCTATCAAAGCATCAATTGGTAACAAAGTAGCCAGGAAATAATACAGCAGCACGCATGGCAACACAATGGTTACCGCTACGCCGGTAAGCTTGGCCAACAGTCCGGCCGGGCCGGTCATAAATACTGTACCAACTAATACCAGAAGCACTACGGAGAACACACGCATAATAAACAGCATGGTGCCGCCCATGTGATGACCTACTACCTCGGAAATGCTCTTGCCATCCTCGCGCAAAGAGATCATTCCTGACAGATAATCATGAACACCACCGGCAAAGATAGTACCTAATACTATCCAGAAATACACGGAAGGTCCCCAAAGGGCACCGCCCAAGGCGCCAAATATTGGGCCAAGGCCAGCAATGTTCAAGAGCTGAATCATGAACACCTTCCAGGTTGGCAATGGAATATAATCCACGCCGTCATTGTGAATTGTGGCTGGTGTAGGATTGTCGGTAGGGCCAAAAATATTGTCCACTATCTTACCATAAATAAAATATCCTAAAATAAGTGCAGCCAGCGCACACAGAAAAGTAATCATATACTCCCCCTCTTTCTTGATTACTTATTTTGTCCCCTCGGACATAATATATTATGACACAATTTTTAGACAAATGAAATATTTTTCTAAACATTTTTACAAATCGTTCAGTATGATTATTTTTTTGCAACATAAAACCCCGCAGAATACCTGCGGGGTAATTGTGCGAATAATATAGAATTAACGCTTGGAGAACTGGGAAGCCTTACGGGCCTTCTTGAGACCGTACTTGCGACGCTCTTTCTCACGAGGGTCACGAGTAACAAAGCCAGCCTTCTTCAGAGCTGGACGAAGCTCGCCATCCAGTACCATCAATGCACGGGTAATGCCGTGACGAATAGCGCCTGCCTGACCGGAAGCA
>CACZYN010000250.1 GCA_902785445.1 uncultured Anaerovibrio sp. | reverse complement strand
TCAATATGGTGTTTTGCCCTGTAGATAATGCATTAATACCACTAAAGGCAATCCCCTGGGTATCAATGGTAGCATAGGAGCCGTTCTTGTTCTGCGCTATGCCTGTTCCAGAAAGGGTCAGCACGGGTTTTCCCCATTCCGCCGCTTTAAGGTTGATTGTTTCAAAATTCGTCACCTGGCCGGTGACAGTATTGGTGCCAAACAGGTCCAGGGTATTGCCCGTGACGATATCTCCATTTCCTACTGCTGCATAACCGCCATAAACATTAGGTGCCTTACTGTTTGTCAAGGACACCGTATTGTTTGTGAGATTGCCCTTAGTTCCATCTCCTCCTTCAAGGATAGCTCCGCCAAAAATTCCCTGGCCCTGATTTACCTCACTATTTATCAAAGACACCAAATTGCCAGTAGCATCGCCGCTGGGTTTAACAGTTCCGCCTGCAACATAACCTGTTGCCGTACTGTCTATCAAATACACCTTATTGTTTGTGGCATTTTTAGATTGTGAAGCTCCACCAGTAACAACATACGAAGAGCTGCCGTTTTTCAAGGTGACGGTATTGTTTGACGCGTTCCCACCAACACTCGTAGCACCGCCTACACCAAATAAATTTGTTCCACCATCCACTGTCAGGGAACGACCAATGATGTCATTTTCTCCCGATTCCGAGCCCCAGCCGGCAATCGCCCAATCTTCCGTTCCCGAATTCGTCCAATCACCCTTGACAGTCATACTTGTTACACCCGTAGTACCTACGCCTGACGATAAAAACGCACCTGCAGGCACACTCTTTTCCGCCGGATCAACTTTGACCGTGTCAGAGTCGTCCGCATCAATAGAAAGGCAAATTACGCCGCCATCTGCCGAAGCCACACCGGCTCCCCCTATCCACAGGGAAACAGCCAGTGCCAAAGCAGCCTGCCCTTTTAAGCCTTTCCAGCCCTTGCCCTTATTGGCTTTGTTTGTGCTGATATCCCCTCCTAGTGGACTATCATACTTCCTTGTTTCCATTTTATATCCTCCCTGTTTATTTTTTTTGCCACAAAGCACACTTCTCCATCCACAAAAATAGCATGAATTTTTCCATAATTCAACGACTTTGCAAAAAGTGGTCGTTTTTTGCAAAAAGTGGTCGATTTTTAGACCTTTTGACCTTTCTGTTATAACAATAATGTTATACTTTTGTAGTGGTAAACTAAAAAAATTGCATCAAAAAAAGCCGGGTTTGACTCCCGGCCTGTATGATTGTACCTATTTTATTTGAAATTAGTCTAAAAACACACCTGATACGTTACAATTTATAATCAACCTGTGCCTGATCACGTTTACCATAGATAATACGGACGATATTCACCTGATGTTTCACTTCATCTATCAAAAAATAAATCAAATAGTTTCGGACTACCATGGCATGTATGCCTTGTTTTTTCCAAGAATCTTCACGTGCAAGAGGAATTCTGTCCGGCAAAAGGTCAAGAGAAACAATGGCACTTTCTAAATCCGCCAGTACAGCCTCCGCAGCTTGTGATGATTTCAATTCATACAATATATATGATAGATGTTCCCCAAATCCTTTTTTGCTTCGTCAGAAAGTCCAATCTTATACTGTTCCATTTAGTCCCAGTTCCCTCCTGATTTCCGCAAAGACTTCATTTACAGGCGTAACTTTCCCTTGCCGTATATCTTCCATACCTCGTTCAAGCATTGCGTCGAATTCCTCGTTGGTCATTTCGTCCCTTGCCTTCGGGCGGGCAACATGAATGCGTCGTTCAATTGTTTCCTTAGTTGCCTTAAGCATGAAGTCTGGTACGCTAAGATTCTCTTTCGCAGCATATCGTTCAATTAAAGCCTCATCAGCCGCATCCAGCGCCAGAGTATATGTCATATTGACCTCTCCCTTCTTTTTGTTATATTTTCTGACTTTATTATACTTTTTATTATTATACCACATCAGACAATATTATATTAATATATTTTTATATTTTTATTAATAAATTTATACACATAGCATAAGTCTATTATATTTTTATGCCATATGATGAAAAAAATTAAGGACTGCGCAATGCAATCCCTAAATAAATCTATTATCTTAAATATGGAATACCGCAGACAGTCCCCCAGTGAGGCCCTGTTTCTTCCCGGCAAATCCACTGAAATTCAGATCAAGGGTTACATTACTCTTTTCCCCAGGCCTGAAAGTGGCGCCGATTTCGCCCCTTACACTGGTTCCGCTTATATCTGCACCACGAATAGCAACACCATCAGCAAAGCCTGATGCTCTGCCGCAGAATTCATGCTCTACAGCCAGCCCGCCGTAGTAATTAATATTATCGTTCTGCTTAACAGTGTAGCGGGTTCCTACACGAAGAACGCTGGATTCCACTGCTCCCAAATCATAATGGCCACCAGCATCAAAGGACACACTGCCACGATGGTTATAGAAATACTTGGCATAAAGGTCCAATACATCAGTCTTGTTCAGCTTGATTTCACGGCCTACACCGATATGTGTTCCCCAATAGGTGGCATCTGTTGTATAGCTGTATGGATTTCCTGCT
>CACZYN010000249.1 GCA_902785445.1 uncultured Anaerovibrio sp. | reverse complement strand
CTATAAATCGGCAAAAGGATGCTTCTTCCTCTATAGGTAGGGAAAGGAGTAAATCGACAATAACTAAAAAGGGCTGTCTGCACTATTTCTTAGTGCGACAGTCCTTTTAGTAATGGGTAATTATTAATTTGCAAAATAAGCCTTCATGGAATCTACTGTGATTTCCGACTGATAACTTTCATTGGCTTGTTTCCAAGGGTCTTGCTTGGTGATTATGTCTATTAGCTGAGACAAAGAACGTTTGGTACACTGTTTTACCACTTCATCGATTAATGAGCTGTCACCAATGTCAGGCACATCCTTGGCTTCATGGGGAATAAGACCGTTCTCATATTCCTTATATTTATCATAAACATCGGCGACTACTACACCGAAACTGCTTGCTTCCATGGATTGTTCAAAACAGGGCTTGTTAAGCTCTAAAAGATATTTGGCCTGAATGAAGTACAGGACATTCTGTAGCTTAAGATTATTTATATAATACTTATTAACAATATAATCGGCGACTTCCTTGGCATCCATGGGTATAAAACAATCCTTTCCGTTTATTTATATATAAGTTCAAAATAGTTGTATCAAATAACCATTATTTTTGTAAATTTTGATACAATTAATAATTAACGCAGACAATATAATATACAAATACAAACATTATGTCAATATTTTGGATTGTTAAATTATATTAACTAGACCGTAAAGGAAAGACAGTATATAATTAATGAAGATTTTAATAATGATATTAATTATTAAAATCATTGGCGACGGATGATGATATTAGCGAGTGATAGTATGGCAAAAAAGAGATTTATGGCCGAGGTGCAGCGGACGGGGTTTAATATCGATAAGGAGCGGCGAAATGAAATTCAGTTTTTGCGCTCTGAAAAGGATGGTAGTAAAAGTTCGCTGATGTATTACAGCATTTTGCCAGGTATCGATATTATTTATAACAATTTAAGGTCCGATCAAGGCTCTGAGGTGCAGTATCAGGCAGAAGAAAAAAAGATAATAGAATTAAATTATTGTCTCCAGGGAAGTTTTGCATGTACATTGGCGGGGGGGGATTTTTCCCTGAAGGAAGGGGAAATTGAAGCCCATTTGTGGGGAATTCCCAAGGAGAATCCTCATTTGCTCCAACAGGAATATATAGGTGTGTCCCTGTTAATATCCCCTGATAAAGCTACTCTTCAGCTGGCGGAAATGTTCCCGGAGTTTAATATCCATTTGGCCAATTTACTGGAAGGCATCAACCGGCATAATGGAGTGGTACGCATTAAAGCCACGCCGGAAATTACACGTATTTTTCATGATATATATAAAATAAATCCGGGCTTGCAGCAATATCTGTTACAGCTTAAAGTGCTGGAAATATT
Source organism: uncultured Anaerovibrio sp. (assembly GCA_902785445.1). Taxonomy (GTDB): domain Bacteria; phylum Bacillota; class Negativicutes; order Selenomonadales; family Selenomonadaceae; genus Anaerovibrio. The sequence continues at coordinate 2,555 of CACZYN010000249.1, read as the reverse complement.
GGGATTAATACAGACTATGCCGGTATTTGGCCAGGAAATAAAATCATATTATCGATATCAGGATATGGATAAGGTAAAGGCTATCCATCAAAAGATAATGACGGAACTGGATCGTCATTATCCGTTGGACAATTTGGCCGAGGAGTTTGGCATTGGCAAGACAACCCTGCAAAAATGCTTTCGGGAAATATATGGTAAATCATATTATGCCTACATAAAACAACAACGCATGCGTAAGGCATTGAATTATCTGGAGGAGGGTAAATTGAGCGTAGTGGAAATTGCTGGCAAATTGGGCTATGGGAATCCCAGCAAATTTGCAGCGGCCTTTCGGTCAGTGTATGGTGTGTCTCCCCGGGATTTTAAAGGGCGTAATCTTTGATGGACAAATGGAGTATTGATGAATGATTGGAGCGGAAATTTATTGGAGAAATGATTAAAATAGCCTTGTAACGACGTGAAGTACAACTTCACAAAAATGAAAGTAAGGGGGACAAAATAATGTTTCAGAAGACCGATTTTTGGATTGGGTTGGCAGTAGGCGCAGTTGCTGGAATTTTTGGTTATCGCTTTATGCAGGAGCGGGAACAGCAGATGGCTGCGTTGCAGCAGTCTATGGCTCCAGCTGGGCAGATTCCTTTGGCTGAGCTTCAGCGCCAGAAGGAAGAGCTTGAGGATATGATTGCCGCTCAGGAAGCAGCTCAGGCTGAGTGAGTGTACAGTGGGTTGGAGGTTGCTTTGTAATAACTCAGAGCAGCCTCTTTCTTGTTATTGTGTGAAAATCATTTTGCTATGGGAGTGGGAGCAGGATGGCGAAACGAGATATAAAAGATTTCATAAAAAATACACCGTTATCCGTACCAATGGGGTTGGCCGCTCTGGGTACGGCTGTGTCGCTTTGGTGTGCCAATAAACGCATTCATGCTTTGTGTGGTATGGTGTGGCTTGGGATCTCAGCGGTGCATACTTGGCAGCATTGCGGCAAGGTGAAGAAAGATGCGGCAAAGGTGGTAGAAAAAATGGGTATTATGGATATGCTAAACCTTCCACAGAGTAAGTTGGATTTGTTTATTCGCTCGGTGGAGGTGTCTTCTTATATTCCGGGAAGAGTTCGCCTATATAGCAAATCCCTGATGGGAAATAAGGGGAAATGATCCACAGGTATTACGGACTAATAAGGAGTTAATCCGGGTTGAGGAATATGTAAAAACTCACGCGAGGAGGTAGTATAATGTCGTTTATGTCAGGAATCATGATGGGAGCGGCTATCGGCCGCAATATTCATGAAATAATTGGTGGCAAAAAAAAGTGGAAGAGTAATCAGTTAAAGCAGGGGAGCGGTCCAAAAGGCTGTAGATATATTACGCCTGTACAGGACTTTTCTTTGGTAAGTAATTTACCGGGGCGCTGCCGCTACCGGATAGGTTCATTGGTAAATAATGGTAAAATGGCTGCTTTGCTGGAAAAAGAATTGGCACAGGAAAAAAGCATTTCCCAGGTAGAGATAAATACCTTGACAGGAAGTCTGCTGATAATTCATACTCTGGAGTCTGCTGAAATTGCTAAACTAACGACTAAGTTATGTACGCTGACTAAGCCATTTATGGACAAGCCTGGCTATGGTGGAAAAGCAAACGGTAATAACACTCCAGTGCTATATGCCAAAAATTGGCATAATACAGCACTGGCCATCAATAATCAGGTTCGGTACCTTACTAGGGGCTGGTTTGATTTGTCAACGCTGTTGTCTGTATTTTTCTTGCTTAGGGGCATAAGAAAAATGTTGATATATGGTCAGCGCCCTTCCGGACCTACCATGGTATGGTGGGCTCTGCATATGATGAAGGGGTGGAAGTACTAATGGCATTTAAGTGTTACAATATCAAGCTGGGAGTTAAGCTGTCCCAGCCGGATAGTCGAATGTTATGTGTACGCCTTAGAACTTTGCCGGGGATAGTATCCGCAGTGGTGGATGGTAGCGACCTTAGGACCTGGTATCGGGGGATTTTTCCAATTGGCCAGGTAAAGGCATTGATCAGTAAAATGACCGCTTCCTATAAAAATAGGGCGGATGAACCGGAAATGGCGGATTATCGTCGGGAAGCCATTTTATCCGTTAGCAGTTTTATTGCCATGCAGCTGTTGAAAAAAGCTTCACCGGCGGCTTTTGCCAGTGTGAAAATTTTGCGCAGTGCATTGATTCTTTACATTGCCAGGAATTTTATCAAGAATGGTGTGACAGGATTGGTGCGGGATAACCGGCCTAATGCGGATACCCTGACAGCTACGGCAGTTATCGCTTCAGTATTAGCGGGAAAACCAGAGTCCAGTCTCAGTCTTTTGGCCTTGTCCAATGGGGCAGAAATGTTGACCAGCTACGCGGCTGAACGGGCCCGGGGGCATATTTCCGGGCTGCTAAATCTTAATCAGCCTTATGTTTGGCTGGTAGATAATGGTATTGAGCGCAAGGTGCCAGTGAAAGAAATCAAGGCCGGAGATATTATTGCTGCCCATACCGGTGAGAAAATCTGCATTGATGGTCAAGTATTATCGGG
>CACZYN010000248.1 GCA_902785445.1 uncultured Anaerovibrio sp. | reverse complement strand
CGATATTTCCTTTTCCGTTCAGCAAGGGGAATTTGTTGGTATCATTGGCAAAAATGGCGCTGGTAAGAGTACTCTCTTGAAGGCTCTCCGGGGATTTTTGCCACTTAATAAGGGTAGTATTCAGCTGTTGGAGCGGGATTTAGCATCCTATGCTCAGCGGGAACTGGCTACCATGATTGCTTATTTGCAGCAGCAAATCGAGCTGACCTTTGATTATACTGCCGAAGATATGGTAATGGCCGGTCGCTATCCCTATATGAAATGGTGGGAGCAGCATGGTGAGCAGGATAAAGCCATTGTGGAGGCCTGCATGAAATACACCGGGGTGTATGATTTGAAGGATACTCCTATAAAGGCTATGTCCGGTGGTCAAAGACAGCGGGTATTACTGGCGAAGATTTTGGCTCAGCAGACACCAGTGCTGTTTTTGGATGAGCCGGCCTCGGGACTGGATTTGTTTTATCAGGAGGAAATCTTCCGTTTTTGTCAGGAGATGTGCAACCGGGGTAAGACGGTAATTATGGTGGTTCATGAGTTAAATCTGGCTGCCAGGTATTGCTCCCGGGTTATGCTGATAAATAATGGTTCAGTTATAGCTGACGATAAACCGGCGGCCGTATTGACTGACCAGCTGTTGACGGAGGCTTATGGAGTTTCTATTCGGTCCCTGATTAATCCGGAAACAGGTCATGCAGATATTTTTACGTTGCCTGCCCAGACAGACAATGATAAGTCACAACTGCTGGATATCATTGTGGGAACAGCGGCTAAGGCAGAAAGAGCAGGTGAGCCATGAAGAATTATCCTCGCAGGCTGGTTGCATTTCTGCTGTTAACGGCTTTACTGATTGTAATCTGTTTTTCATTGTCGGCTGGACAATATGATTTAGGCTTTATGCAGGTGGTAGCCTGGTGTCTGCATCAATTAGGAATACCTCTGTTTAATGATATTACTATTACCCAACAGCAAGAGGCTGTTTTGATGTTTATCAGATCACCCCGTACGGTGGTGGGGCTGATGGTGGGAGCCGGATTAGCGGCTTCTGGGGCTGTATTGCAGGGATTATTTAGTAACCCTTTGGCGGACCCGGGGATTATCGGCGTGTCCAGCGGTGCTACGCTTGGTGCCGTGACGGCCATATGTCTGGGGATCAATGCTGTCAGCATGTTTGGTCTGCCGCTTTGTTCTTTTGTGGGAGCCATTATAGCTGTCAGCCTGACCATTGGTCTTTCAGCCCGTAGTGGTCGCATTCCGGTCCTGACTTTATTGTTGGCCGGTGTAGTTGTGGGAATGCTGTTCAGCGCTATTACAGCGGCTTTGCTTACGGTAATGGACGACCACAAGGTACAGCAATACCTCTTTTGGACCATTGGCAGTCTGGACTATCGGCGGTGGGAGCATGTGCTTATGGGTGTGGTACCTATAAGCATTGGCATAACAATTATGCTGTTGATGGCCAGACACTTAAATATATTGGCTCTTGGGGAAGCTGAGGCCAAAGCTGTGGGTATGCCGGTGGCCAAATATCGGTTGATATTACTGGCTGTTGCGGCCTTGACTACCGCATCCAGTGTATGCATCAGCGGCAGCATCGGCTTTGTGGGCTTGATTATTCCCCATATGATGCGAATGCTGGTGGGGCCTAATCATAAGCATTTATTGCCAGCCAGCATATTGGCCGGAGCGGTGTTCCTGGTTTTTTGTGACAGCATCGGCCGGGTACTGCTCAACAATAGTGAAATAAATGTGGGAATAATGACTGCTGTGTTGGGTACACCGTATTTCTTATTCCTATTAAGAAAGCATACAGATTTACAATAACAATAACCTTAGCCTTCTCCTATGGAGAAGGTGGCAGCCGAAGGCTGACGGATGAGGTTGACATATATATACATATATTTTTACAAACATTTTTGGAGGAGAAATGGAAATGAAAAACAAAAAGTATTTAAGCATGGCCGTAGCTTTGGCAGTAATGGCTGCCGGCTCCAGCGTATTAGCTGCTGACGTGGCCGATTTCGGTGACGAGGAAGTAATCGTAACTGCCACCAGAACCGAGACGAAGGATGTTGATGTTGCAGCTGGTACTGAAGTGGTTAGTGCCGGGAAAATCAAGGAGATGGGTGTCAACTCCGCAATGGATGTATTGAAATACCTTAATGGTATTCAGTATGACTGTATTGGTAATGCCAATTCCAATATGGGTACCATGACAAACGATGTTGTTGTCCGTGGTTACAAGGATGGTACTTTGATAATGATTAACGGTACTCCGATGGAATATCGTGGTAAGTACGACTTGGGTTCTATTGCAGCTGAAAATATTGAGCGAATTGAGGTTATCAAGGGTAATGGCTCAGTATTGTATGGTTCTGATGCCATTGGTGGTGTAGTGAACATTATACTCAAAAAGAATGTTGAACAAAACTCTGTATTTGTAGGCGTGGGCAACAGGAGTTCCTACAAATATGGTGTAAATGTGGGTGATGACAAATGGCGTATCGGTTATTCCAAGTCCATGATTGGCAAAAAGCACGACCAGTGTTCGCCGGCTATTTCCAGTAAAGCTGAGTTGAAATACTATACCTACGATTTGTCCAAGGAAAATCTCAATATTGCCGGTTCCCTCAGCCCTGTGTGGGATGTATACTATAATTTCTCCGAAAATATGGGCTATTAT
>CACZYN010000247.1 GCA_902785445.1 uncultured Anaerovibrio sp. | reverse complement strand
TACACTGACCGGTCTGTTGGGCACTTCCGCTTGGTATGCTCCAGGCGCTGCTGCTGGTGAGCTGGTTAAGTCCATCATCACTGATGGCAAGAAGCTCATCCCTTGCTGCGTATACCTCGAGGGCGAGTATGGCGAAGATGATCTGTGCATCGGTGTTCCTGTAGTTCTCGGTGAGAACGGTGTTGAGAAGATTGTTGAGCTGAAACTTGAAGGTGTAGAGGCTGAGCGCTTTGCTGAGTCCGTACAGGCAGCTCGTAACACTCAGAACAACCTGGGCGATGCATTGAAGAAGTAATTCTTTGACAATTGAATATTATGTTTTAAACATTGAGACCTGTAGCGCTGCTGCAGGTCTTTGTGTTTAAAGCAGATATTCATGTATACAAAATTATTTTTAGTCAATAGTTAATTTGTCCAATATAAATTTCGATATATGGACAAGAAGATTATTCAAGTAATTGGAGGTTAATCAATGTTGTAGTTAATTGTTGAATTGGGGTGATCATCATGTTGGAAAAGGTTGAAAGAGTAGCTAGAGTAAAAAGCGTTGACTGCGATGTCAATAGTCCATTCTTGCGGAAAAATACTCGTGATGATCAGTACAATGGCAAGTCCCCGTTTCATAGAATGTTGGTTGCCAAGATGAAGGAGCAGAACGGGGAAGTTCAGGTTCCTGAAGCCTATGTATTGGATTGCCAGAAGGTTACCCAGTCGCTATTTTATGCGAACGGCGTTGATTTAGGATTCTTTAGCGGAGGTATTGGCTGATAATATGGTTTTCGATGATGAAAAATACATGCGTCTTGCCCTGGCTGAAGCTGAAAAGGCTTACGAGCTTGGGGAGGTTCCGATAGGTGCCGTCCTTGTCGATGAGGACGGCACTATTGTTTCAACAGGATATAATTTGCGGGAAACCGGCAGGGATGCAACTGCCCATGCGGAGATTGAGGCTATTCGCAGTGCCAATGAGAAGCTCAACCGTTGGCGTCTTAGCGGTACAACACTGTATGTCACCATCGAACCTTGTCCTATGTGCGCAGGCGCGATCGTTAACAGCCGGATTGATCGGGTAGTCTATGGGGGAGCGGATATAAAGGCCGGAGCGGTGCATTCCATTTTTAATGTTCTTACTAACCCTCGGCTGAATCATCAAGTTCAGGTTACAGCCGGTGTTTTGGAGGACGAATGCACGGATATTATGAAGCGTTTTTTCAAGATGCGCCGGGCTCAAAATAAGCAAAATTTGATAAAATCTCCTATTACCTAGTAGATTAATAGATTTTTACTTGACATTAGTAGATTCTGATACTAAGATTATTTACATATCAAGGATTTCCTTGATATGTATTTTAATTTTAGGAAGTGATGTGTATGTCATCAGAAAAGGATGTTCAGCAGAAGGCTCAGGAAGCCATGTCCCAGACTGACCGGGCGGCTCAGCTTAAACAGATGGTGCTTTGGTTTGGAGCCCTGGTGGTGGGCGGAGTGTTGGGATGGTTAAATATTCCAATGCTTAACGATTTGTTTAATTTTGTAGCTACAGTATTTACCCGGCTGTTCCAGTTCGTGGCTGTACCAACCATTGCTCTGGCGGTTATTACCACTTTGGCAACACTGGGAACCAAGAAAGAAACTGGACGGATATTTGGTCACGCAGTGGTTTATACCATGCTGACCACTATCGCTGCAGCAGCGGTTGGATTGGCATTATACATTTTTATTGCACCGGAAAACCTGCCAGCGGATGTTATTGGGGCTGGCGTGGCCGATGTACCGGATAAGTTAGGTAAGCTATCATATTATGACCATTTTCTGTCAGTAATTCCTAATAATCTTCTCCAGCCATTTTTGGCCGGCAATGTTTTGTCTATATTACTTATTGCCTTTGCTGTGGGCTTTGGGTTGGCTCATATGCCTAAAACGGAAAATGCCCAGATGCTGTTAAAGGCTATTAATGGTCTTCAGGAATTACTCTTTACCCTCATAAGAGGTATTGTGTATGTGCTTCCAATCGGTATCGTAGCCTTTGCTGGTCAGCTGGCTGCGCAGATTGAAGCAGGGGTTATCGTTGGCTCCCTGGGCAAGTATGTTGCTGTTGTTATGGGTGGAAACGTAATACAGTTCTTCATAGTTTTGCCATTGTTCCTCTTGATCAGAGGCCTCAATCCAATTCACGTGTTCAAAAAGATGTCACCGGCTTTGGCAGTAGCCTTATTTACCAAGAGCTCGGCGGCAACCTTGCCAGTTACCATGGCATCGGCAGAGGATAATCTGAAGGTTAATAAGAAGGTATCCCGCTTTGTATTGCCAATTTGTACCACTATTAATATGAATGGCTGTGCAGCCTTCATTTTGGTAACTTCCCTGTTTGTAATGCAGAATGCGGGCTTCGAGCTGTCTCTGGGGACGATGGTTACCTGGTTATTCGTGGCCGTATTGGCCGCCGTAGGTAATGCGGGAGTGCCAATGGGCTGCTATTTCCTGACCTTGTCCCTCATGTCCTCCATGGGGGCACCGCTAGGTATAATGGGCGTTATTCTGCCAATTTATACCATTATTGATATGATTGAGACGGCAGAAAATGTTTGGTCAGATTCCTGCGTATGCGCCATGACTAACCATGATTTACAGGATGTTTTGGAGTAAGATTTTATATAATTAAAAGAAAAGGATGAATTTGTCGATTTCTGCCAAAATCCAGGAAATATTATCATGGGTAGCGGCAAAGGCCAAATCCAATGGCTTTTTGTATTCTGCCGGTATTTCCATATTGTTCAGGGCCATGTGCATAAAATCCTTGGCTATGAGAGCTGTACCCTTTTCTGCGGCCAACTGTGCTTTAAAACGATAGCCATAGTATAGATAGCTGTTATGCTCAATGGGAATATCCTCAAATACTTCAATGCGTTCGTCGATTTCGCTTTCAGCCTCTTCGGTGCGTTTTAGGAGATGGAGCAAATTCCACCGTTCTCCCCACAATTCTCCTCGCAGGATATATTTATATAGGAAATCATAGGATTCAGCGGTCTCAATGGCGAGATTTATGTGCTCAAGGGCCGCATTGTAATTTTTTTCGTCCTTTTCCAACTGGCTAAGATGTTGCAAGGCGTAGGCCTTTTCTTCAATATCCTGACTGTCGGACTCATCTGGCTCCACAGCGATTATTGAATGAAACAATTCCTTGGCTTGAGGCAGGTGGTTGATTTCCGGCATGGCCAGGAAATGGGCCAGTCTAGCCCGACAATGCCAATCATCATAACCTGCTTCAAACAGGTTTTTAGGCGGCTTGGCGGTAGTGCTGAGCACCTCATTAACCAGGGTAGAAAATTCCTCTTTATCCATGTATTAAACTCCTTTGAAAATTATCAATATTTATAGGTTACCTGATTGGCAATCAAGCCGATTAAAGCCAGAACTCCTACCAAAACCGGCAATACCGGTGCGAAGAATGGTAGGGTAGTTTCCGCTACCAGATAACTTGTAACGGCACCTAGAATGAGATTGAAGAGCACTACCAGAATTAGGCCGGTCTTGCGCTTGTCATGGGTGTATTTGGCTATGTCAATGGCAGACAATATGTTACCAAAATCCACACTGTCAATATAGACATCGGAGGTTTCCTTTAGCTGTTCATCGGTGACGCTAAGGGCGAAACTAATATCAGCTGTCTGAGACAATATAGCTGAGTTGCGGGTAGTGGCCACGGCCCCCACCAAACTGTCCTTGGTTTTTAAGATTAAAAATTCCTTGGCCTTCTCCAGTTCGCCTAGTTCGGCCCGTACGGCAGTAATGCCAACCTGTTTGGCCAGAGCCCGGGCGGTACTGCCTATCACACTGGTAATGATGGACAGGGAAACGCCATACTCGGTTAATGCCCGAACAGCTCCAGGTACCGTTGGACGGACTGGGTCTGTAAATACGATAAAGCCCCGGCAATAGCTGTCCATGCTGACCAAGGTAACAATATTGCCCTTGGCTGCCAGCTGGTCAGCCCGAGTGAGAATTTCCGCCGGAACCTTAACGCCATGTTCCTTTAAAAAGGCTGCGGTACCAACGCGAATTTCCTGATGGTTAATGAGGGCTTCCACACCTTTGCCCGGCATGATATTCACTGCTGCTGCCTCCGACAGGGGCAAATCCTTTTCCTCAGCCCATTCCTGAATGGCCTCGGCAATGGGGTGATTAACATTGGCTTCAGCAGAAGCTGCCAAAGCCATAAGCTTGGATGGGGTAGTACCCACCGGAATAATATCCGTAACCACAGGAAGTCCCTTGGTAACGGCTCCGGTAAGACTCAATACCACCTGCCCAAGCAGATTAAGCAGGGGCAGTACTTTGCGGCTCTTGGGATGAATTTTACACCTGCGCATTACCCGCATTCCTTGCCAGGGAAGGATATATTTAATCAGCAACATGGCAGCAAAGTTTACTACGATAAATACCGTTGCTACCAGTCCATAAAGCATAAGTCTGTTTTCCATAAGTAAATCATACATATATTCACCAGCTCCTACCCCATAATTATCAAGGGATAAAAAGTAAAAGTCAATAGTGTTGGGGATATTCCACAATAGATTTTATTCGACTTGAAGAAAAATGTAAAAGTTGATAAAATCATACCGT
>CACZYN010000246.1 GCA_902785445.1 uncultured Anaerovibrio sp. | reverse complement strand
AATTATAAAATAATTTATTTTACAAAAAATATTACATATACACACAAAAAAGCTGCCTCAGGATCAGACACAATCTCTGAGACAGCTTAAATAAACTAAGCAAAATATTCAACTAATAATCAATCAAAGCATACCTTATGCGGATTGAGAATGTTGTTCGGATCGAAGGCCTTCTTGATGCCACGCATCAGCTTTAAGGATTCCTCTGGGAGGCTTTCCTTCAGATATGGCTTCTTGGCGAGACCGATACCGTGCTCACCGGAAACCTGTCCCTTCAGCTCACGAGCCTTCAGGTACATGCGCTCCATGGCCTTGCCCAGCATTTCAGCCCACTTCTTGTCATCCATGTCATCCCGGAGGATGTAAACATGGAGGTTACCGTCACCGGCATGACCGAAGCTCTTTATGCGGATGCCCATCTCGTTACGCAGATCATGGATAAACTCTACGAACTCATTTACGCAGCTTCTAGGAACAACTACGTCTACCTCATCCATCATTGTGGTAGAGCCCTTAATAGCCTCCAGGAAGGCACCTCTGGCTTTCCAGATAGCCTCTGCACGCTCATCAGTATCAGCAATCAGAAGGTCAAGTGCACCCTGATCCAAACAGGTCTGAGCCACACTGTCATAATACTTGCTGATTTCTTCCACGGAAGCACCATCAAACTTCAACAGGAGATAGGCATCAGCCTGATTATCCGGGAACTTCTTGCCCAAATATTCCTCGGAATCCATGATAACCTCACGCTCCATGAACTCTACAGCAGTAGGAATAACCTTGGAGCTTACGATAAGAGGAACTGTACCAATAGCCTGAGCCAAAGTTGGGAATGGAATCAGGAGAGATACATTCTTCTGTGGCAGAGGCAACAGTCTGAGAATAGCCTTAGTAACCAAGCACAAGGTACCCTCGGAACCTACAATCAGGTCCTTCAGATCGTAGCCGGAGCTGTTCTTTACCACCTTGCCGCCAACTTCCATAATAGTACCGTCAGCCAAAACAATCTCCAACCCACGTACATAGTCTCTGGTTACACCATATTTAACAGCACGCATACCACCGGCATTAGTACTGATATTACCACCGATAGTTGCGGTCTTCTCACCTGGATCAGGTGGATAGAACAGGCCCTTCTCCTCTACATATTGGCCAATTTCCATCAACAGTACACCTGGCTCTACGGTCAGGGTCAAATTCTTTTCGTCCAACTCCAGGAAGTGGTTCATAAGGGTAGTATCAATCATAATGCCCTTTTCCACTGCCACGGAGGAACCAACCAAACCAGTACCGGCGCCTCTAGGAGTTACAGCGATATGCTTTTCGTTAGCATATCTCATCACCTTGGAAGCTTCCTCAGCGGAGGTAATACGAACTACCATCTCAGGATAGGAAGCGTCAGCACTCAACTCGTCATGACTGTATTCTTCATTAATTTCATCAGCCCAAAGAATGCGCTCACGAGGCACAAACTGGCTAATAGCCTCTAAATCGGAAGCATCTAAAACCTTGTATTCGCTCATGCCTTTACACCCTTTCCCTGTTTAACCTGCTCAATGAGCTTTGGAATAACTTCATAAATATCGCCGATAACCGCATAGTTTGCTACCTTAAAGATACCAGCATTAGGATCCGTATTGATAGCAAAGATGTTTTCGGAATTGTTCATACCAGCTACAAACTGAATTGCGCCGGATACACCACAGGTAATGATGAGTTTAGGGCGAACGGTGCGGCCGGAAAGACCAATCTGATGCTTGGCATCAAGCCAGCCAGCCTCAGCTAGCGGTCTGGTGCAGGCGATATCGCCGCCCAGGGCATCTGCCAGCTGACGAACCAGGTCAAGGTCTTCCTTCTTCTTCAGGCCACGGCCTGCAACAACAAGGATATCTGCATTTTCAATGCTCTTTTCCTTCTCTTTATGGGTGATACCCAATACCTGAGTGCGAGTCTTAAGCTTTTCAGCTGGAACGGAAATCTTTACGATTTCGCCCTTAGCCTCGGCACTGCGTTCAGGAGCATCCATTATCTTATAACGAACGGTAGCCAACTGTGGACGGGAATTTGGAGTCAAAATCTCCGCCATGATGTTACCACCGAAAGCTGGACGAATCTGAACCAAATCGGTATTTTCATGAATATCCAAAATTGTGCAGTCTGCAGTAAGACCAGTGTTAAATCTGGAAGCAACTCTTGGAGCCAACTGACGGCCTACTGGAGTAGCACCTACCAAAATTGCAGAAGGCTTGATCTCATTAACAAAGGCCTCGAAGGCTGCAGTGTAGGATTCCATCTGGAATTCCTTCAGCTCTGGAGCATCCACTACAAACACCTTGTCCACGCCATAGTGCAGCAGTTCCTCTGCCTTTTTCTCAATATCACTACCAATAAAAATTGCATATACAGGATGATTGATCTTCTTGGCCAGCTCGCCTGCCTTACCAAGGAGCTCGAAGGTTACCGGATGAATTTCACCATTTACATGGTCAACATATACGGTAATACCCTTCCATAAAGACTTGTCCACAGTCTTTACTTCTTCCTCTACAAATTCCATTGCGCCAGGCTGGCCCTTCTTAACACAGAGCTGGCACAGCTTACAGCCTGCATTGACTTCCAGCTTGCCGTCCTTTTCCTCAAGGGCATTAAAAGGGCAAATGGAAATCATTGCCTGTATATCAGTTACTTTATCCTGATGAACTATAAGTTTTCCCATTTTCAATCCCCCTTA
>CACZYN010000245.1 GCA_902785445.1 uncultured Anaerovibrio sp. | reverse complement strand
CCTCATCCGCCTTTCATGGCACCGACGGAGCTTTGCTCCTAGTACCCTTGCGTGCTTCCCCAAAGAGGAAGGCAAACATGTGCAAAAAAGGTGGCCAGTTGCCCAGCCACCCCTCCTTAAAGTCTACCTTACAATTTAAACTTGCTGATTTCACTCTGCAGCTCCATAGCCATCTTGGCCAGGCTATCCGAAGCGTTGGAAATCTCCATTACGCTGGCACTCTGCTCTTCAGTAGCTGCTGATACAGTTTCTGCTTCCTCTGCGGCAGTCCGGCTAGCAGTACCAATAGTGCGAATATGTCCCACTATCTCTTCACCATTATTGGCCATATTACTGATAGCCACTGAAATGCCCTGTACCTGACTGGACACATCCTCAACAATTTCAATAATCTTCCGGAAGCTTTCACCCATACTGATGATATTCTGAGTACCTACACGCACTTCCTCACTGCCGGCCTGCATACCAGCCACAGCCTCATCAGTATCCTTACGGGTCTGCTGAATGAGCTCAGCAATCTGATGGGCAGCCTCCTGGGAGGACTCAGCCAATTTCCGTACTTCATCAGCTACTACAGCAAAACCACGACCATGTTCACCAGCCCGGGCTGCCTCAATAGCTGCATTCAAGGCCAGCAAATTGGTTTGTTCGGAAATACTGGAAATGGTATCTACTATCTGACCAATTTCTGCCGAACGTTCACCTAAAGCTGTAACCACTTCCGTGGACTCCAGGGTGCTCTGTTCAATACGCTTAATCTGATCAATAGCCTGTTCCAAAGTACGACCGCCATCCCGGGCAATTTCGGCAGCCTCCTGGCCATGACTGGCGGCGGCATCTGCCTGTCCGGCCACAGTCTGGATAGTCTCATTGAGGCTTTCAATGGCCCTGCTGGTGGAATTAACCGCATCTAACTGCTGGCTGGTACTCTGAGCTACATTTACAATGGAATCCGCCACCTGATTGGAAGCCTGAGCTGATTGTTCGGTGGTAGCATTCAATTCTTCGGCAGAGGCTGCCAAGCTCTCGGAGGACTCACTAACACGATTTAGTACTGTACTAACATCCTGACGCATCTCCACCACAGCATCCGCCAACAATCCTAACTCATTATTGGCCGTGATACGATTTGGTCTGTTACGGAAATCTCCACCAGCCAACATATGCATTTCATCCATCATAATACCCAGTGGACGCATAGCCTTGTTAACCGTTAAGATAACTCCGCCGGAAATCAGCAGAATGAGCAGCAAGCTGATACCAATCATGATTTTCAGCACATTGTGAACCGGCGCAAACAACTCATCCTCATAAGCGATAGTTGCCATACCCCAACCGGTAGCCTTAATAGGATTGTAGAAGGCTATCATATCATCACCATTTTTATTGGTGAATTTATACACACCGGCTTCACCGGACAGCATTTTCTCACCCAACTCCTTGATGGCCGGGTCTTCATCCTCCGAAACCTTTTTTTTCATGATAAGGTCCTCCTGAGGATTGACGATATAGGTTCCGCTGCGGGACACCAGCAAGCTGTAGCCATCATTGCCCAGCTTGAAGTTGCTTACCTTGTCCACTACGGCATCCACATAGATAGCCGCCAGCACCATACCCACATTCTGACCGTTGGTGTCCTTGGCCAGGGCGATGGAGTTAACGATTATCTTGCCGGTGGCCTGGGAAATAACCGGAGCAGACATAAAGGAGTCCCTTTCTCCGGTCATGGTCTGCTTGTACCAGGTCTTATCTGCATTATGCATTTCCTTGAAGCCGGCCTTGGTCTCACCATATAATACACCGGAGCCGTCAAATGGTCCCCAGCTAACGCTGTCATATACTCCCGGATAAATCTTGTTCATAAGAGCCAAACGGTATTTGTTGTTTTCGTTCATCCCGGCGGGATTATCCTTTAACACCTTGGCTGATGGAATATTGGCCGCATTCTGAGTCTCCAGCATACGGGCATCCAGCCAGGCTGAAACACCATCAGAAACCTCCTGGGCGTTTCTTAATGAGCTGGAAGTGAGCTGTTCCTCAAAGGTCGACCCCACATATTTAAAAATAACCCCTGCCATCAACACCAGGCCAATGACCACTATGGGCAATACATACATCAAGATTTCACTCTTGACAGTACGGACATTGGTTCTGCTATCCATTGACATAACAACGCTTCCCTTCTCTTAAATTTCCATATATGTGAATATAAAACTACACAAGTAGCTTCATATACGTAAGTACTTCTACAATTGTGTTTAAAATCCTCTATTAAATTGATTTTATGGAAAAAATCATTAACACTTACTACTTTACAAGTAGCATTTCCCCATATAGAATTAGATATATAGAATATGTTTAGGGGGACTTATCATGAAACGTTTTTATATCGCTCTGTTGGCGTTTTGCAGTGTAATGATGTTCGCTGGCAGCTGTCTGGCCAACTTTGATGAACCAAGAGGGCCTGGTGAACACGGTATTGAGGTTTCCGAACAACCGGCTATCTACTATGAAGCCTATATCCATGACAAGGGCTGGACTGGCCGTTGTGTGGAAATGAAAGCCGCCGGGGATCCTTATGGCGGACAAACCTTAGATGCGGTTCGCATTTATATTGACCTGAATCCATATCTTGATGTAATATATCGGGTCCATGTGGCCAATGGGGAATGGTGTCCTTGGGTAGCTAACGGTGCCACTGCCGGTGCGCCTGGTCACAATATTGACGGTATTGAAATCG
>CACZYN010000244.1 GCA_902785445.1 uncultured Anaerovibrio sp. | reverse complement strand
CTCTGGATAGCCTGACTAACTTCATCAATGGAAGCTTGATATCTTTCCACCAAATTAGCCGAATCCTTGCACTGTTCCAAGCTGGAAGTTGCCGTATCAGAAACACTATGGGCAGAACCAGCAATCTCCATTACGCTGGCAGAAGCTTCCTCCAGGCTGCTGGCATTTCCCTGACTCTTGGCGCTGATAGACAGTGCCAACTGATCCAGCTTCTTCAAGGTATTTTTGAACTGATCGATACCCCACAAAAGTTGCTGTGAAGCATAGGCCATTTCTTCAGAAATACCTAACATATCAATATCAGAAGAAACAGCTGCAGAAGTCTCTTTTGGCCGCTCCTTGGCAATTCTGTCCGCTGGTCTTACCACTGGTTGTGCAATTCTTGCTGGAACATCCTCATCCTTCAGCAAAGTATTGATACCAATAGTACCAATAACGGCAGCCACAACCACACCAGCAATTATCGCGCCTACAGTCCCCAAACTGCTGCCAAAAAAAGCCCCGGCAATGCACCCGATTGCCGCACTTACTATCTGGCATAAAATAAGTTTCGTTTTCATCCTTTTACTCGCCCCTTTAACTTACACGCTAATCAATACTTAATCAGCAAATTTTACCCTAAAAAAGAACTGAAATTGTGAAAATTACCAGCCCTACCGCCGCACCTACAATGGAACCATTCATCCGTATCCATAATAAATCCGGCTCTGCCTTATCATATATCAGATGGTTCATTTGTTCATCAGTCAGGCTGTCCATTACCTCCCGGGTAATATCCCCCAGCATCTCCTGGGCCTGTAAAGCACCCCGGCCAGTTATCTGATAAATTGTCTCGTTGAACAATCTTCGCATATCTTCATGACTGGTAATAATCTCGCGGAAATTTTCTACAATCAGCTTAGAAAACCAACATATCAATGCCGTCACCTTGTTGTCGGCTGTCGCATCTATATTAGAAAAAGCCTCTTCTAAACAAAAATCCCTTTTTCTACAATTCGACCAATTATGGAAAAAGTCCTGCTTAAAATCTTCATTATTTAAGGACATTTTTACTAGATTATTTACAGCAGATAAAACCGCCTGCCGTTCCCCGCTTTCCGGGTCTCCAAGCTGGATCAGCAACTTTTGACATTGAGCCTGCACCAAGTCAGCTGCCTGAGAAAGATTTACCAGATCTGTAGCTTCGGCGAATCCTGCCATCATCATAGCCATTGGATTATTGAGTTTTTGGGCCTTATAATCTTCCAAATACTCCAACAATTTAGTGCGGAATTCCTCTTTGGAAACATATTCATTGCCCCATTCGATAAACCCCGCTACAATTTTCTCTCCCAACTGACCATTTTCGGTGGCATTTTTCATTCCATCTATTATTTTATTGGTAAAATCATCACTGTCAATCCACTTTATCAAGTAATCGGATGCATTTTTTTTCACCACATCAATATTTTTTACAAACAACCCATTTAGCCACTGAACCGCCAGCTGGAAATTTACTTCATCAGCCAACCATCTGCCCACTTTTTCCCCATAATCAATGCTTTTCGCCTTACGCAAAAGATTCTTTTTGGAAAAAAATTCATTTTGCAACATTCGTCCGGTAGCTTCGGTAAACTCTTTTCTCCGCCGTGGTAAAATGGCCGTGTGATAGGGAAATCCCAAAGGTTTACGAAACAGTGCCGTCACTGCAAACCAGTCGGCTATGCCGCCCACCAAAGCGGCCTCAGCACAAAACAGAATACCATCAGCAAATAAACTTTTCGGATATTGTATGTGCAGGCACAGGGAAAACAAAAACAAAACCCCAGCTGCCAACAGAGTTTTATCCGCTTTGTTCCAATTACGCCACATCATGAGGTAATCACCTGCCCCGCCAAATATACTACCACCGACAGGGCCATACCTGCCAAAGCCCCCACTATGGAACCATTAATACGAATCATCTGCAAGTCATCGGCCACCTTTTCCTCGGTAAATTTCACCAAATCCTCGTCGGAAAGGCTGTTTAATCGTTCTTCAATAATAGCAGTAATAGCTCGGTGATTGCTTTCCAGTTCGCTTGCCATCCATTCTTTAATGGCCTTATCCGCTTTTTGCTGCCATACAGGGTTAGTTACAAATTCTTGTAAGAAATCGCTAGTAGCGTTGCCAACCTTTTCAATCAGTTTGGGGCTGGCAGCTGCCTGAGCTATATATTTATTCAGTGCTTGCTCAATAAGCTCTTCATTAGCTACGCTGTTAATCTGTTGCTGTAACCCTTGTTGAATTGTCTGATTGTCCGTCAGTTTTGTTAACCAATGCTGAACCTTTGCGGAAAAATCAGCCATTTTATTTTCATCCTGAACTACACTATCGAGCCAATTATCAGCTTTTTCCAACAACAAGTCAGTGAGTTTGGCAGCATCCAAACCTAATAGGCCCATGATAAAGGCCCGGCCAGCGCCTTCTCCCTCGTATTTTTTTAATATTTCACCGATATTTTCCTGAAGAATATGCTTTAATTCTTCGTTGGCTAATAATTCTGTTCCCATGGTAAGCAAGGTATCTGCCAATAACTCCCCCTGCTCCTTTTCTGTGAGATGAAGCAAGACTTCCTTGCCAACAGCAGGAATTATTTTATCCTCAGCCATGTCTCTGATAACCGGTGCAATCTTATGTGCAACCTGGGCAACGTTCATTTGTTTAAGAATTTCACCGGTCATATCCCCAGTAAGAGCCGAAAGTGTTTCTTTGCCCTGATATTCAATAT
>CACZYN010000243.1 GCA_902785445.1 uncultured Anaerovibrio sp. | reverse complement strand
CTTCCACCTCGTTGCGACACGAAGTTAGTCCCGTTAGGGGAAACGCCAATAGGTATATTTTGCCTGTGGCAAAATTTGAACAACTGCGTTATAATATCCTTGTGTTATGGCACAGAAAAACGTGCATCTTAGGCTATAAGGGAGGGGTTTTTATGGGATGTGTTTTGTCAGTGGATGATAAAAAGCCTGAATTGGGCAATGATGTCTATATAGCACCGAATGCTGTGGTGGCTGGCGATGTTAAAATCGGTGACAACAGCAGTATATGGTTTAGCTCAGTTGTTCGCGGGGATATAAACAAGGTAGTTATAGGGCATGATACCAATATTCAGGATAATGCTACAATCCATACCATGTGGGATACTCCTACAGTAATTGGTAATCACGTTACCATTGGGCATAATGCTGTAGTTCATTGCAGCAAGATTGGTGATCATAGCCTGATTGGTATGGGTTCGGTTATTATGGGCTACACGGAGATTGGGGAAAATTGCATTATTGGGGCTAATTCATTTATTCAGCAGTACAAGAAAATACCGGCAAACTCCATGGTATACGGCAATCCAGCCAAGCTGGTACGTCCGCTTAATGAAGATGAAATAGCCGCCTTAAAGGAATCCTCCGAGGCCTATCGGGATTTGGCCAAGGTGTATATGGAAAAATCTGAGGAAGTTTAAAAGGAGATTATTTTTAATGGAAAAGACATTGGTACTTATTAAGCCGGATGCCATGAAGGCACATCACATTGGTGATATTTTCAAGATCTACGAGGAAAAGGGCCTGCAGGTTTTGGCTGTCAAGATGCTTCAGATGGATGAAAAGCTGGCTTCCCAGCATTATGTGGAGCATATCGGCCGTCCATACTACGAGGATTTGGTAGGCTTTATGACCTCTGGTCCGATCATTGCCATGGTACTGGCTGGCGAGGATGCCATTGCCAATGTTCGTAAAATAAATGGCAAGACTAATCCAGCTGAGGCAGATGAGGGTACTATTCGTAAACTGTACGCTTCCAGTGGCAGCCGCAATGCGGTTCACGCTTCGGATTCACCGGAAAGTGCAGCCAGAGAGATTTCTCTGTATTTCAGTGCTACGGAAATTTTTGACTGAAAATAGAAAATGGGGGCAAGATTATGAGCGTCTATACCAAGACTGGGGATAAGGGTACTACCGGGCTGTATACCGGACAACGGGTATCCAAGAATTCTGTACGAGTTAAAGCTTACGGCACAGTGGATGAAATATCTTCTGCACTGGGAATGGCCAGGGCTTTTTGTCAAAGCGCCCAGGTAAAGGAAATTGTGCTGGAGCTGCAAAAAAACAACAGTCTTTTGATGGCTGATTTGGCTAGTCTTGATAAGGCGCCCATGATAGGTGCGGAACAGGTTTCTCGCTTAGAAAGCTTGATAGATGAGGTGGAGGCTAAGCTTCCTGCGTTGAAATGCTTCATTATTTCCGGGGAAAGCCAGGGAGGATCCTGTTTGGATTTGGCTCGGACAATTACCCGGCGAGCGGAGCGGGTTGTATTGGATTTGGCGGAAACAGAACCTGTTCATGAGACGGACCGATTGTATTTAAATCGTTTATCGGATTTATGCTTCGTTCTGATGCGGTTGGAAGAAAACAGATAACATGCGAGTGGACTGCCTTGTGCAGTCCATTTTTTGTTTTTTGGACTCATTTTATGGTAGAATTAATTGATAATTGAAATTAACTGATATCTGAATAAAGATAGTGTCAGCCTATAAAAGGTGGTAAACCACAATGACAATGCTACGAAAATGGAAGGTAAAAGAAAAATTTGATGATAGGGCTGTGAGCTTGGCGGCAGAACTGGGGACTTCCTCCTTATTGGCCGGAATTTTACTTAGTCGGGGCATAGACACCAAGGATAAGGGTGAGTTGTTTTTGCACCCGGAAAAAATACAGTATTGTGATCCATATTTGCTACCGGATATGAAATTGGCCGTGGACCGGATAATAAATGCCATTCTGGTTGGAGAAAGAATTACAGTATACGGGGATTACGACGCCGATGGTATTACGGCTACCTCCTTGTTATTGACCATATTAAAGGATTTGGGGGCAACGGTGGATTACTATATCCCTGACCGGTTTTCGGAAGGGTATGGATTGAACCAGGCTGCCTTGGAAATGTTGGCCGATAGGGGAACTAAGCTTATTATTACCGTTGACTGCGGTGTAAAGTCTGTTACGGAAATTGCCGCAATGGCCGGCCGGATGGATGTGGTGGTAACGGACCACCATTTGCCTGGTGAGGAATTACCTGCTGCTGTGGCAGTGGTGGATGCTCATCGGAAGGATTCGAAGTATCCTTGTCCGGAGCTTGCCGGTGTGGGTGTAGCCTTTAAGCTGTGCCAGGTTCTATGGCGGCAGATGAAGAACGAACCTTTAGGGGATAGGGGAATAGAGCTGGTGGCATTAGGCACTGTAGCGGATGCTGTACCCCTTATTGGCGAAAATCGTCGGATTGTCAGTGCAGGGCTAAAGGCCATGGAGAAGACGTCCATTCTTGGTATAAAAGCCTTGGTGGATGTGGCTGGCTGCACCGGAAAAGCTATTGATAGTACCAGTGTGGGATTTTATCTGGCACCCCGGATAAATGCAGCGGGACGTCTGAAATCAGCCTCTTTGGGGGTAGAGCTTCTTACCTGTACTGATGAAGTGACGGCAAGCAAGTTGGCCGATGAATTGAACGCCATAAATGACGAGCGGCGTAAACTGAAGGATG
>CACZYN010000242.1 GCA_902785445.1 uncultured Anaerovibrio sp. | reverse complement strand
TCCACAGCCTGGGCCTACAAGACCTACGATACAGGATATACCGGCAAGCATCCGGATAATAAAGCTATGATACAGGCCATTGCAGCCGGAGATATTTCTTCGGTAAGTAAATTGTTGTGTAATGTGCTGGAAAGTGTTACCATAGATAAGCATGTGATAATCGATCAATATAAACAGACCATGTTGTCAGCCGGGGCGTTGGCCAGCATGATGTCGGGCAGTGGCCCAACGGTATTTGGCATTGCCCCTGACGGGTCGGTTGCTCAAAAAATGGCGGACAATATCCGGCATTTGGATAAGGATGCGGCTGTGTTTACCGCAAAAACTGTTGGAAGAAATAGAGGTTAAACATGGAAGGTAAATTATCACCTATTAAATTAGACAGTTATCAGCCCCTTCGGGAAGTTGTGTGTGAAACCCTGCGTGATGCTATCCGTAAGGGAACATTGAAGCCGGGAGAAAGGCTGATGGAAATTCAGCTGGCGGAGGAATTAGGCGTGAGCCGTACTCCTGTAAGAGAGGCAATCCGCAAGCTGGAGCTGGAAGGCTATGTTATTATGATGCCCCGTCGAGGTACCTATGTGGCTAATTTATCCATTCGGGACGTTAACGAGGTCTTCGAAATCCGTACTTCTTTGGACTCTTTAGCCAGCGGTTTGGCCGCGGAGCGAATAACTGACGAAGAACTGGAACGTTTGCAAAGGTTGTTGGTGGCTATTGGCGGATATATTGAGGCCAATGATATGGAGAAAATAGTGGAAACCGATACGGAGTTCCATGATTTGTTATATCAGGCTAGCCGTAATTCCCGCCTCGTGGGAATTATATTTAACTTGCGGGAGCAGCTTACCCGTTTTCGGGCTACGTCCATGTCGTTCCCAGGCCGTTTGAAGGCCACTTTGGAAGAGCATCGGCGGATTGTTGAGGCTATTGCTCAGGGGGATGTGGCTGAGGCCCAGGCAGCGGCAGAATATCATATGGAAAAATCCGAGCAAACACTGTTGCAAAGCATGGAAGCCTTGAAGCAACAGCGGGAAAAAGAAAAATAATTTAGGTTATATTGGAGGCAAATTTAATGCTGGATTTAGTAACAGTAATATTAGCGGCAGGTAAGGGAACACGAATGAAGTCCAAGCTGCCTAAGGTTTTACATAAGGTGGCTGGTAAGTCTATGCTGCAGCATGTGTTGGATGCGGCAACTAAGGCCGGTTCCAAGCGTAATGTAGTAGTTGTGGGCTTTGGTGGCGAAAAGGTGCAGGAAGCTATTGGCGATCAGGCAGAGTTCGTGGTACAGGCTGAACAGCTGGGGACCGGCCATGCAGTAAAGCAGGCAGCGCCATTGTTAGCTGATGAGAAGGGTACTGTAATGGTGCTGTGTGGTGATACCCCATTGGTAACCGATGATTTGATTACCAAACTTTATGAGGGGCACAAGGCCGCCGGAGCCAAGGCAACTGTTCTTACAGCTATTATGCCGGATTCCACAGGTTATGGACGGATTATCCGTACTGCTGATGGCGATGTGGCCCGTATTGTTGAACAGAAGGATGCCACCGAGGAAGAACGCCAGGTTAAGGAAGTAAATTCCGGAATTTATTGCTTTGAATGTCAGGAATTGTTTGCGGCCTTGGAAAAAGTGGGCTGTGATAATGCTCAGGGCGAATATTACCTGCCAGATGTTTTGGGGATATTGCGTGAGCAGGGAGAGAAGATTTGGGCTGTTGCTGCTGACGATTATGAGTCCACCTTGGGGATTAATTCCCGGGTACAGTTATCGGGGGCGGAAAAGATTTTGCGTCGTCGGAAAAATATTGAGCTCATGGATAACGGTGTAACCATTATGGATCCGGACAGCACCTTTGTGGATGTTGACGTGGAGATTGGCCCTGATACAGTGATTTATCCATTTACCTGGCTGGAGGGGAATACCAGGATTGGTTCCAACTGCCAGATTGGTCCTAATTGCCGGTTCAGTAATGTAACCATGGGTGATGAGGTAGTTGCTCATTTCTCCTATGGGCATGATTGTGTTGTGGACGACGGGGTAGATTTTGGTCCATATGTTCATTTGCGTCCGAATACCCATATTGGCAAAAGCGTTCATATCGGCAATTTTGTAGAAGTAAAAAACTCCAATGTGGGAGAGGGCACTAAGCTGCCACACCTCCAGTATATTGGTGATTCCGATGTGGGCAGTAATGTGAACTGCGGTTGTGGTACAGTTACTGCCAACTATGATGGTAAAAACAAGTTCCGGACAACTATTGGCGATAATGCCTTTGTAGGTTGCAATACCACTTTGGTAGCACCGGTAGCAGTCGGTGAAGGGGCTTATATTGGAGCTGGTTCCATTATTACCAAGGACATTCCTGCCAAGGATTTGGCCATTGCCCGGTCTCACCAAAAAAATATATCTGGTTGGGCTGATAAACGTAAAAAATAAAGTGGCATTTTCAGTAGAAAACTGATAGTATATATAAGGTGTTTTTTTCTAACCGAAAATTGTTTATATGAATATTGGAGGCTTTAAAACAAAATGTCAAAGAGTAACATGCGTCTGTTAGCTGGTAATGCAAACCGTGAGCTGGCTAAGGAAATTGCCGAGCATCTTGGTATTGAGCTTATTGAGGCTCAGGTGGGTCATTTCAATAATGGCGAAATCCAAGTAATGATCAGCGAGAGTATTCGTGGTAAGGATATTTTCATTATCCAGCCAACCTGTCAGCCAGTTAATGAGAACTTGATGGAGCTCTTAATCATG
>CACZYN010000241.1 GCA_902785445.1 uncultured Anaerovibrio sp. | reverse complement strand
CTACTGGAACTTCGACATCAGAGACTCATCCGGCCGTAAGGTCTCCATCGAGGATTATCGGAAACTGTCTCAGCAGCAACAGTCTCAGTACAGCGTCCGTCCTTTCATAAAGTCGTACAGCGTGTTCAATGTGGCGCAGACAAATCTTCAAGAGGTGTGTCCCGATAAGATGGAGAACTTGAAGAAGATGTACGTGCGCACGCCCCATAAGGACACAAGAGGTATGTACAGCAACGCTGCTATCGATAAGATGCTGAAGATGCAGACATGGCTCTGCCCCATCGTCTATGACAAGGAATCCAATAGCGCCTACTACAGCCCGTCGAAGGACAAGATAGTTGTTCCGCGCAAAGGTCAGTTCAATAAAGAACACTGCCCCCATAATCTCGCCCCCAACCTTTTTGATAAGCTTGGCAGCTGCATCTGCCGTTCCGCCGGTGGCCAGCAAATCGTCCACAATCAAAATACGTTGGCCTGGCTGGATAGCATCCTTGTGCATTTCAATGGTATCCTTGCCATATTCCAAATCATAATCCACACTAACCACATCAGCTGGCAGCTTGCCAGGTTTACGAATAGGTACAAAGCCCACATTCATGGCAGCAGATAAAGCTGCACCATAGATAAAGCCACGGGATTCCAGACCAACTATTAAATCGATCTGCTCTCCCTGTAAAGTTTCCTTCATGTAATCCAGTGTTATACCAAAGGCTTTGGCATCTTTCAATGTGGTGGTAATATCCACAAACTGAATGCCTGCTTTAGGAAAATCCGGTACCAACCGAATATGCTCCTTTACATACTTTATATCCTGTTCTGAAATGCTCATTATAAAATACCCCTTATGGTTTTTTGCATTAAAATTATACCATATTATGTTACTTTATGGAAAGAATGCTCTTGACCTTATCCAATAAATACAGGGCAATCTTTGTGGAGCCCTCCTTGGTTGGGTGGGTACCATCCCCTACATAGTCACTGTCTTCCATTAATGGCTTGTCTTTATTGAATGGAATGTAGTACAGGTTAGTATCCCCTTGTTTTTGTACTTCCTGAACAGCCTGCTCTGTCCACTTGGCACCATTAGGTCCAATCATAGTTGGTAATGGATCCACACAGATAATCGGTGTAGTTGGATTATAGTACCTCACCACATCAATAAGATGTTTATAAGCCGTTACATATTCCTGCTCCGTTGGCTTACGATTAGCATCAGTAAAATCATTGGTACCAATGCTAATAAATATTCCGTCGGATGGATTATTTTTAAAGTCCCACATAAGATGGGTTTCTTCTCCGTTAAAGGAATAACAGGTCCAAGGATAACGGTCAGCGGTATGCACCTCGTGGCTAGGCCAGGTCTCCGCATAATTATGGAAAATACCTTCACCGGATTTGGCTACTACACTATAATCTGCGTCCAACATTCGGGATAGCTGCGGTCCAAAGGACATATCATTGTCTTCTATATCATAATAATTGTCCCCGTTGCGCTTGCCATCATTAAAGGCTCCCGCCAAAATAGAATCACCGATAAATTCCAATTTTAGACGTTTAGGTTCCTTTAATTCCAGCAAATCATCGTCGGTAACAAAGCCTTTAAATACACTAAGACCAGCCTCTCCTTCGGTGGAACGTATCAGTTTTATAATATGTTCACCGTTGGAAAGATTATCGGCTAAAGTAGTGACTGGGTCAGTGAACTGGATACGTGGATAAGCCGTACCGTCAATTTCATACCGCCACCAGCAACGCTTGTCCTGCATTTTTACCCCGATACTATTACCGCGGAATTTAGCCTTAATATATGTGGCTCCCTGGCCACATACCGCCTGATCCATTCCCACATCCCATCTGCCATAGAAGTTAATATTGTCAGTTATGAGCTTTACATCAGGGATTTTAATTCCGCCAATAAAAGGTAAATGCCATGGAAAATATGCAGTCAGCTTATCCAAGCCTGGATACTGCCATAAGTTATCCTTGGCAAATTCCCGTAAATGTTTTTGGGTAAATTCTTTGGCTGTATCCTCATAATCAGCCAAATTTGAATAATAAGTACTGGATGGGAAGGTCTTGGCTAAAGCACCCCGTACATTGGATTGATAGCCCCAATCATCCAAATACCGTTTCACCAGCATTTTATTGCACTGATTCTGGTTTAGATTTAAAGCTAATAAGCCTTGTCCCAAAGCAAAACCGGAACTGTTGGTTGCCGTATTCCAGCCGGAATAAGACCTCAACTTAAAGAGCAGCTGATTTTTCTTCAACATTTTCATCAAAGCATTGTCACTGCCGTTGGCAAAGGCAATATCTGCTATGGCAACTTTACGATTTTTTTCCAGGTTGTCCTTAACCAACCGGACAAAGTCCCAGGTACCTAACCGAGGATTTCCATCGTTATAAATTGGGTCAGGGTCGTAAGGAGACGGCGGACCATCCTGAGTACGACCATTAGGATCCGTGTTTATCAAGAGCACCAAATCTGCCTGATCAGGAAAATCGGTTGTACGGGCTCCCGCTATGGACAACTCTGCCAAAATGGAGTCATTGATCTTTTCATCGGAAAAAGCTGGAACAGTGTCTCCGCCAGTTCCAACATTATATTGAACATTTACCTTGTATTGTACGTTTTCCAGTTTGTTTATTGCCCGAGCCAGCAGCAACATACTGAACTCATCAATGCCAGTAGCCACCATGAATTGGTCGCGGGTAAGCTTCCGTGCATATTTGTTTATCTCCCGTGCTTCCTGATGTGTAGCACATAAAGGAGCATTATCATCCTTACCAATTATCAGGTAATCAATGGAACCTTTGTCA
>CACZYN010000240.1 GCA_902785445.1 uncultured Anaerovibrio sp. | reverse complement strand
CTGGATCAGGTGCAGACCAAGGATAGGTATATTCATGCCGCAGAAACTGCCAAAAGTATCTTGGCGGATTTTCGTCAGGTGGAGGAAAATTTCCGGGAGCTGGAGCGGAACCTCATGGAGCAGATTATTATCTGGAAAAAGGGTAAAGGTGAGCTGCTGGAGAAATTCTTCGCCGATCGGGAGTTTATTCAAAATTCCGAGCAGGGACGCAGCTTTATGGCCTTTTGGGATTACCTGATGAGCAAGTCCTCCTATGAGGAGTTGGATGAGGTCTTGGGACGTATCCTTTCCCTGCAGGGCCTAGGAGAAATTGAACAGCAGTATGATATGAGGCATATCCGCCGCCAATGGTCCGAGGCAGCTCAGCAGGTCATGGATACCATCAGCAATTTGTCCCGCCAGATTAGTCAGTATGTGGATAAGGGCAATTTGGAGCAGGAACGGTATGTTTACCAGCTGATTAAGGATATTGAGGACAAGGCAGTAAGTATCAAGGGCAATATTCCTCGGAATGGTGATTTTGCCGAAATTGACCGCTTGTCTCCGGATTTGGATTTTATGATGGACAGGCGTCTGTTTGTGCCACCGAAAAAGCCGGTCATCGACAGCAGTAATCTTACAACCGGTGATCATACCGGGTCCGTGGATGCTTTATTTAAGCAGGTTTATGTGGATAAGAAGGTCTTGGCAGCCAATATAGAAAGCTTTTTCCAGGATAGGGACAAGGTGCCTCTGAGTGAAGTGCTGGAAAAATTCCCGCTGACCAAGGGAGTTACGGAGCTGTTAAGTTATTTGGTAATTGCCAGCGGTGACAGTCGGAATTTCGTTGAGGGTGAACGGCAACAGCTGGCTATGGAAAATGTCCAGGCCAAGGATATTAAGGTGGAAATGGATAAAATCGTATTTCACAAGCAGGAGGGCTGATAATGCAGGAAGAACGGGATATAGAATACTCACGGGCATTGGTGTCCCTGCTGAGGGGTGTGGTGGATAAGCGCCAGCAGCTGGATTTATGGAATATCATCAAGGATAATCAGCCTCGAATAGAAGAATATCTTCGTCAGATTGGTCTGCTGTTGTATGTGGACGATAATGGCGGCTATGCCTACGTAAAGCAAAATGATGATGACAATTTGCCCCGGCTGGTACCCCGCCATCAGCTAAGCTATGGCCTTAGTATATTGCTGATACAGCTGCGAAAGGCTTTAGGGGATTTTGATGCGACCAACGGAGATAATATTCTTGTAATGTCAGAGGAGGATATAAAGCTGCGTTTGAAGGCCTTTTATCCTGCGGTTACCAATGAAACCAAGTTTGACAACGAAGTATTGCGTCATATAAGAAAAGCCGTGGAAATGGGCTTTCTGTCCGAGGTAGATGGTCAGGAAAGCTTTTACGAGGTAAGGGAGCTGATTCGGAGCTTTGTCACCGCCGACTGGCTCCAGAAGTTCAATGAGCGGCTGCAGGACTATATTGATTATGGGGCAAAGGATAGTGACCAGTCCGATGATGAGGTCTTGCTAGGTTAAAAAATTACTTGCTTACATATAGAAAAAGCTAATATAGTAATCTTCACAGTTTCTTCATATTCCCTCCATATCATCTGCACATTTGCTTGCTACAATAAGTCTGCAAATAAAATTAAGGTTTATATATTAAATTGTATAATGGTACCAGGTGTGGGAGGGATGAATATGTTTAATTGGCGAAAAATCATGGTATATCGTTCAAGGGACAAGGATGATTGGTTGAAAGCCAGAAATTTGTTGGAAGCAAACGGAATAGAATATACATCCTTTGAGTCTGAGGAAGCACCTATTGCTGGATGCTGTGGTAAACTCAATCCGGGAAATATATGGGGAACGAAAAAACGGTATATTTTTCGTATCGAAGTTCCAATTAAGTATAAGGAACAGGCAATTACCTTACTGGAGGGGAATGTACTTCCCATAAAAGCATGTGGTTTCCAGCTGTGATATTTTTTATAACGCCATAAAGTAGGAAGTGCAGAATACTAAAATATTGATTTTAAATACTTTAATCGCTATATTTATATGTGGTTAAAGTTGTTATTTTGGAGGTGTATAATATGTCACTAAAAGAACAGTTGGCAAATGATATGAAGGAAGCTATGAAGGCCAAGGAAAAGGAGCGCCTGGCTGTTATTCGCATGGTTAGAGGTGCCATTAAGCAACAGGAAATTGACAATAAGGTCGAGCTGGATGATGAGGCAGTAATAGCCGTTATTAGCAAGGAAGTTAAGATGCGTAAGGACTCCATCGCGGATTTTGAAAAGGGTGGACGGTCTGATCTGGTAGCCCAGAATGAAGCCGAGATCGCTTTCCTGATGCCATATTTGCCACAACAGTTGTCTGAGGCTGAGGTGCGTGCCTTGGTGAAAGAGGCTGTGGAGCAGACGGGCGCTTCTTCGCCAAAGGATATGGGCAAGGTAATGGGCGCACTTATGCCAAAGGTTAAAGGCCGTGCGGATGGAAAAATGGTTAATACATTAGTAAAGGAAGCCCTGAATTAAGCAGGTGATGGGATGAATACAGTTTATCCGTCATTTTATAAGGCTTTTTCCTGTATAGCCGGTGCGTGCAGCCATTCCTGCTGTAAAGGCTGGGAGATAGATATAGATAGCGCCACAGCGGGAAAATATCTGAATTATGGTGGAAGCCTGGGCAATGAACTACGGGCTAATATATCCAGCACAAATGATGTGTATTCCTTTAAGCTGGCTAAAAATGGGGATTGTCCATTTTTACAGAATAATGGTCTTTGCAAACTTATTTTGTTAGCAGGCGAGGAACTGCTTTGCGATATA
>CACZYN010000239.1 GCA_902785445.1 uncultured Anaerovibrio sp. | reverse complement strand
CGGATTCCCGGATGGCGTCAAGGTACTGCTGTCCGATGTGGATACCAAGGGGATTGTGTATTATAACCTGTATTTTGATATTGATGTAATTCCACAGGATTTACTGCCTTATGCCTTTTTGTACAGTGACTTGTTGGGTCAGGTGGATACCCAATCCAACAGCTATGCTGATTTAAGTAAGAAAATAGCCTTTTATACCGGTGGTATGGATGCGGATATAGACGTGTTTGCTGAGGTGGATAATCCGGATAAGTTTAAGGCGTTTTTCCGGCTGAATACCAAGGTCTTTTATCGTAATTTGGCCAAGTCAGTGGAACTGATGGGAGAAATAATCAATGAAAGCCAGTTTGAGGATGATAAGCGGCTGAAGGAACTGTTGGCTCAAATACGCTCCGATATGGAAATGTCGATGCTCAGCTCATCAGTGACAGTTGCCCGTAATCGGTTGGCTTCCTTTATCTCCAAGGATGGTGCCTTCAGCGAAATTGGTGATTTGTCCATTTATCCATTAATAAAAGATTTGACGGATAATTTTGCTGACAGAATAGAAGATTTTAAGGGCAAGATGCGCCAGATTAAGGCCCTGTTATTTAGTAGTAAACGCCTGACCATGGGGGTTACTATGCCAAAGCAGGATTTCGGTCAATTCGAAACAGAGATCAAGCATATCATTACTGGCCTCAAGGACAATGTGGAGGCTGATAAGGCACCACGCTGCCAATATGATCTGCCAGTAGTTGGCCAACGGGAAGGCCTCATGTCTTCCAGTCAGGTACAGTATGTTGGTAAGGGAGCTAACCTTATTAAGCTGGGTCATAAAATGTCCGGATACTTGCGTGTTATGGAAGTAATGCTGAAATATGAGTATTTCTGGATAAAAATCCGGGTACAGGGTGGCGCCTATGGAGCCATGACCAATATCGCCAATAATGGTAACGTGATATTTATTTCCTATCGGGATCCTAAGCTTAAGGATACTCTGACAACCTTTGACGGCACAGCAGATTTCCTGCGGAATTTTGTGGCTGATGAGCGGGAAATGACCAAGTATATCATTGGCACAATCAGCAACAGCGATATGCCGTTGACACCAAAAATGATAGGCAATGCGGCCCGTAATATGTATTTTACCGGTATGACCCAGGAGCGGCGGCAGAAAAATCGTGATGAAATTCTTTCCACCACACCGGAGGATATACGCGGTTTGGCTGCAGTAATTGAGGATTGCATGCAGGCAAACAATGTCTGTGTTTTCGGCAATGAAAGGGTATTGAAGGATAATCAAGGCGAGTTTGATAAACTTACTAAGGTTATGGATTAATACCTGTCTTGACTTTGAACTGGTGCCATGTGATAATTAGTGTGGTTGAACAGAGCTTGATAATGTTTGGAGGTTTTGTTGGTGAAGGATATTGTATTTAGAGGAGCCGGTGTAGCAATTATTACACCGTTTACTGAGGATGGAATTAATTTTGATGCCCTGGGACAGATAATTGAGGATCAGATTGCCGGTGGCACGGATGCTATCGTTATAACTGGTACCAGTGGCGAATCGGCAACAATGACTGATGCGGAGCACAAAGCTGCCATTAAATACGCAGTAGATAAGGTGGCTGGCCGTATTCCAGTGGTGGCCGGTACCGGTTCCAATGAAACCGCCTATGCTATACAGTTGTCTCAATATGCGGAAAAGGTTGGAGCGGATGCTCTGCTGGTGGTAACTCCATATTACAATAAATGTACTCAGAAGGGCCTGATACAGCATTATACTGCGGTTGCTGATGCGGTAAATATTCCGATTATTATGTACAATGTTCCTTCACGGACTGGTGTAAATATTCAAATTTCTACTTACAAGAAATTGTCTGAGCACCCACGTATTGTGGGAGTTAAGGAAGCCAGTGGGGATTTGTCGGCTATAGCGAAAATCCGTCATGCCTGTGGCGATGATCTGGCAGTTTATTCCGGTAATGATGACCAGATTATTCCAATTTTGTCTTTAGGCGGCCAAGGGGTTATTTCCGTATTATCCAATGTGGCACCGAAGGAGACCCACGATATTTGTCAGCTTTACTTTGATGGCAAGGTGCAGGAAGCTGCCAAAATGCAGGTTGATTTTATCGACCTTATTGGCGCATTGTTCTGCGAGGTTAATCCAATTCCAGTAAAGGTAGCTATGCGGATGAAGGGCTATGATGCCGGCATTTTGCGTCTGCCATTAACAGAGATGGAGCCGGAGCACGAGGAATTACTGAGAAAGTGCATGGAAGCTCATAAGCTGTTGTAATTTTTAAGATAAAAGTGACTTTGGTAAGGAGTCACTTTTTCTTGTATTTAGGGGTATTATGACCAAGGGGAGAGGTATATATGAGGGGTGTATTTGATATTGTAGGTCCAATTATGATTGGTCCGTCCAGTTCCCATACTGCCGGTGCGGCCAGACTAGGCTTGTTGGCCGGTAAAATATTAGGTGAACCGGTGGCTAAGGCGGAAATTTTATTGCATGGGTCCTTTGCAAGAACTTATCGGGGACATGGTACGGATAAGGCTCTGATAGGGGGCTTGTTGGGCTTTTCACCGGAGGATGAGCGCATTCGTGATGCTTTGGAAATTGCCAAGGAACGAGGCTTGGAGTTTTCCTTTGCTCCGGTTGATTTGGGTGATGCACACCCTAATACAGCAGTATTTGTACTGACTGGTAAAAATGGTCGTGAAATTACGGTTGGAGGGGCATCCGTTGGTGGCGGCAATATTGAGGTTA
Organism: uncultured Anaerovibrio sp.; assembly: GCA_902785445.1. Lineage (GTDB taxonomy): Bacteria > Bacillota > Negativicutes > Selenomonadales > Selenomonadaceae > Anaerovibrio. The sequence goes on along the minus strand of CACZYN010000239.1, from coordinate 84 downwards.
GAAATATAGATTCCTTCCAGATTGCCCTTACTGGCCAATATCCTTCCCTGATTGTGGTTCATACGGATAAGCCTGGCGTTATCC
>CACZYN010000238.1 GCA_902785445.1 uncultured Anaerovibrio sp. | reverse complement strand
ATTCATCCGTATCAGCATAGCCTAAAATGTGGCGCAAACCATCACTCCACGTGATTCCCTCAATATTACCTATCGGATCAAAATGAACTAACCAGTTGGCAGATTTTAACGCCTCATGGTTCTGCTCAATAATGCCAAAATATTCCTGCTGTCTGTCAAACAGCTCATTTATTTCCTCGTTCTTGACAATAAGCTCTTCATTGGCATAGGCCTGATTTTTATTGGCCACCAGCAAACGGTCATTGGCATTCTGCAGCATGTCCTTCTGGCTACGCAACAAAGTATTAACCTTGGCTATGCGTCGACGGCTTCGATTCACAATAAACAAAATAATCAATATCAATAGAAGAATAATTCCAGCAACAATGGATAACCACCAATATTCTTTAAAAATCTCCTTAGGAGTTGGCTTCAGATATAAATAGGCATTATTGACTACTGCATTATCAACTTCCCGATCATTCAATGTCATTATTCCCCGTCTTAGTATTGAGATAAGGTGTGGTTCATCCCGGCGGATGGACATGCATATGCTGGTACTGCATATTCCTTCAATTTCCTCCAAGCCTCGATATAAATTGCTGGTGCGTAAATACTTCCTGGCAGTATATTCATTAACAAAGGTACAATCCGCATCCCCTTGACGAACTGCCTCTAAAGCATCATCCACGCTCTTGTAAAAAATTAGTTCACAATCGCCCAACCCCAAAAGATTCATATAAACCGGATGTGGTCTATCCAACGCAACGGCAATTTTCGAAATATTATTTCGATCAACACCATAACGTATAATCATACTAATATCCACATCGGTAATATCATCAGTTTGGAAGATATTATTTTTTTCTGCCCAGCTTAAGTTCTTATATATGCCAAAAACAGCATCCAGGTCACCGTGAGCAAAGGCCTCCTTCATGCGTTCCCCGTTATCAAATGGCACATAGTTAATAATATCTTTATCAATTCTTAAATTATCACAAATTGAATCTATTACTATAGGCATTAAACCAGTAGGCTCATTTGTATCAGGATTCATCCCGGAAAATGGCAAATTACCCACCAAATATCCCACACGAACACTGTGCTTTTTGGCCAGCCACTCCTCTTCATCATCGTTCAAGCGCTGATCTACCATGGCATCAGGGAAATGCTTGTATTCAAGCTTGGTCAAAAATACCGGATGAGCATCAGCTATTTTGCCTTGAGCAATATTAATATCCGTCAACAAATCATACCGGTCCTTGTCTACAGCCAAATAATAATCCGACTGTCCTAAAACTGCCACATTTGATATACCATCAAGTTTTCCCTTAAAATGGGTCATTACCAAGGCATCAACGACTCCGGCATGCAAGGCCTCCAGCTTACTTTTGGATCCGCCGGAAAGAGGTACAACGGTAGGATGCAAACCATTGCTGGCAATCCACTCCTCAAGGAGTTTTACCTGAATAGAATTTTTTTCCACACCGATTTTTTTGCCATTAAAGCTGGATAAATCATTCCAATTAATTTCCCTGTTATCACTACGGCAAGCAATATAATATATCTCATGGCCCATTGGTTCATCTGGATAAGCCATCTTAGCAGCCCGTTCATCGGTATAGGATACATCAGGCATTATATCAATTTCACCGTTCAAGAATTTCTCGTATAATTGTGACCAGCTACCATAAACGTATTTGTATTTCCATCCCGTATGACCAGCAATCATCTGAAGGTATTCATAGCCATACCCCTGTTTTATTTCCCCATCAGCCGCACCGGACATAAATTTGCCATCATCAAAGAAACCCACTCGAACTATTTTCCCAGTAGGAGCTTCAGGTACAACTTTTTGGAATTCATCAGTAGCTACTGGTTTGGGACTGCCACAACCAGCTACTAAGGCCAAAAAGATTACAATGGTGATGAAAAATACGCTTTTTTTCATTTTGTTCACCTACAAGGCAACACATGCAATTTGTATATCATTGCAGTCTGCCACCGGGGGCAATATTCATGAGCAGCTCCCGGACTAATTCTTCTTCCAGTTTGCTTTGCAGCTGTATAGCTGCATCCTTTTCTGCCTGCTTGCGGGCTTCCTTGATACCATCTTTTTTTCCGTCCCGATGGCCTGCCACGTAGCCGCTATCATAGCCAAACATAAAACTATCCTCAGCAATAGCCCGAGATATATCCTTGATGCTGTCCCGAAACACCTTCTGTAAATCGCTGTCCACTTTGTACTTGACAAAAATAGCCGCCACTAACTTTGCCAATACCTCCTGTTTGCCCAAGGCTTCCTCCGACAAAATGTCCGATAAAGGTATTTCTTTAACTTTGTTAAGGCTTAATGTCTTGTGCTTCCCATCCATAAGTATCCCTCAATTCTGAATAAATAATGGGTTGCTCTTTCCTCTTACTTTCGTCTCATACTTTTCCCTATGTTTTCGACATCACCCCCTATTTTTCCTGCCTGTTTTATGTTAAAATGATTCCGTGTGTTGTCGCAGAGTTTGTGACAAGACACTTGGAATGATTGATTATTTATAGGGGGTATTTTTTGTAATGGAAAGAGAATCCTTCCAATCTCGAATTGGATTTTTGCTGGTTAGTGCCGGGTGCGCTATCGGCATAGGTAATGTATGGAGATTCCCGTACATCTGTGGAGAGTATGGCGGCGGATTGTTCGTACTGATCTATTTATTGTTTTTACTGATTATGGGTGTGCCGGTATTGGCTATGGAGCTTTCTGTAGGACGGGCAAGTAAGAAGTCTGCTTATTTAGGCTTTAAAAAACTGGAACCGGAAGGCAGTAAATGGCATATTCATGGTTTAACCAGTATCGTAGGTAACTACATTCTCATGATGTTCT
>CACZYN010000237.1 GCA_902785445.1 uncultured Anaerovibrio sp. | reverse complement strand
CCATATCAAAAGGGCATCAAGGCACAAAAAGGAATAGAGTTTTAGCAAATTCAAACTTCTCCCGGTGGGGAGAAGCGTATCCTGTAACTTTGGTAACGGAGTTACAGGTTATTTTTTTGCAGGAAAATACTTACGTAATCACGAATTTAAAAGGTTAAATAATATTCGCTATTATTACGATAATAATTAAGAGAAGTTTGCATTTTTGAAGATTATCATGCAATGTTGCGATAGAAGGGAGAACCACAGATGAAATTATCCAAGTCTATTTGTTTGGCAAGACGGACAAATTCACCGTGATACTTCATGATGATCCTGAGTTCCACCAAATGAATCTGGCTAAGGATATAAGTAAGGACATAAAAAGTGCCGAGCATGATACACAGGCAAATATGAATAAAGAAGACTGATGAGTGAGGGTGGATGATTATGAAAAAAATATTCGTGCTGTTAATGACAGCTCTGTTGGTCTGTTTTATGACGGCAACTTCCTTTGCAGCAGACAATCAGGAGAAAATTGACAAGGAACGGGCGGAAATTGATGCTTTGTCGGTAAAAGCCCTGGATAATCTGTATGAAAAGGTGCCCTCGTCACAAAATATAATTAAAAATTGTTATGCTTATGCTACTTTGAGCAATACGGGAATGAAAATTGGTCTGTTTGGTGATGCTCACGGCAGGGGATTGGCCATAAACAATGCGACAGATGAAAAAGTTTACATGCGCATGAAGGAATTGGGGATTGGTATCGGCCTGGGAATAAAGGAATACGACCTGATTTTTGTCATTGAAACAGAAAATGCTTGGAAGGATTTTATCTCCGGGGAAATCAAGTTTGCCGGTTCAGCGGAGGCCGCTGCCAAGGACGGAGTAACAGGGGATTCTCTTGAAGGAGCCACCTATGCCTCAGAAGGAATCTGGGTGTATCAGATCACGAAAAAAGGTCTGGCATTGGATGCATCAATTAAGGGAACCAAGGTTTATGCGGATAAGAAACTGAATAAACGCTGATAGCTGTTTAATAAACGCCTCGAAGAAAAAGTTCGAGGCGTTTTAAATATCAAGTAGTCATTTTGGTGAGTACCTGTTTTAAACCATCGTGAAATATGGTAAAATATCCTATGTGTGTATTTAGGAACTGTATAATCAATATTTAGGCAGGTGTGTATTATGAGATCTGATATTGTCAAGAAGGGGGCCACCCGGTGTGCCCATCGTTCTCTGTTTAATGCCATGGGCTTTGGCCCGGAGGATTTGCAAAAGCCCTTAATTGGTATTTGCAATTCCTTCAATGAGGTTATTCCTGGTCATATTCATCTCAAAGAGATTGCGGAAGCCGCCAAACTGGGAGTGGCCGCTGCCGGTGGTACTCCGATGGAGTTTCCGGCCATTGGCGTCTGTGACGGAATTGCCATGGGTCATACCGGCATGAAGTATTCACTTGCCAGCCGTGAGCTGATAGCTGACTCCATTGAGGCAGTGGCTATGGCCACGGGCTTTGATGGATTGGTGCTTATTCCAAACTGCGATAAAGTAGTTCCAGGGATGATTATGGCGGCAGCCCGTCTGAATATTCCTTGTATTGTGGTAAGTGGTGGTCCAATGCTGCCTGGCCGCTATCATGGTAAGGACATCAGCGTTAGTCAGTCCTTTGAGGCCGCCGGGGAGTTTGCTGCAGGTAAAATCAGCGAGGATGATATGACCGCCATTGAGGCTGTAGCTTGTCCTGGCTGTGGCTCCTGTGCGGGTCTCTTTACGGCCAACACAATGAACTGCCTTACTGAAGCTCTAGGTATGGGACTTCCTGGCAATGGTACAATTCCAGCGGCTTACAACGGCGCCCGGAGACTTTTGGCTAAGCGAGCCGGTGAACGAATTATTGAGCTGGTAAAGAAGGATATTAAGCCACGGGATATATTGACCCAGAAGGCTTTTGAAAATGCTATTACAGTGGATATGGGTATTGGCGGTTCTTCCAATACTGTGCTCCACCTTACGGCTATTGCCCATGAGGCAGGTATTGAGCTTCCTGCCCAGAAGTTTGATGAAATAAGTCATCGTACCCCATATATTGCCTGCCTGAGTCCGGCTGGACATCATCACATTGTGGATTTGAACGAAGCTGGCGGTATTTCGGCAGTTATGAAGGAGCTGTCCAAGAAGGGGATTATACATACGGATGCCTTGACGGTTTGTGGTACGGTAGAAGAACGCATTGCCAAGGCCAAGATTTTGCGTCCGGATGTAATAAAAACCGTGGAAGAGCCATACCGTCCAGAGGGTGGCCTGGCCATTCTGTCCGGTAATCTTTGTCCGGAAAATGCCGTTGTAAAAGCTTCGGCCGTGGCAGAGGATATGCTGGTATATTCTGGCAAGGCCAAGTGCTACAGCTCCGAGGAAGATGCAGTCAATGCTATTATGGATGGGAACATTCATGATGGTGATGTGGTGGTTATCCGTTATGAGGGCCCGAAGGGTGGTCCAGGTATGCAGGAAATGCTTAATCCTACGGCAGCTATTGTGGGCCGTGGTTTGAAGGTAGGACTGATTACCGATGGACGTTTCTCCGGAGCCAGTCGTGGTGCCTGCATTGGTCACGTGTCCCCAGAGGCCATGGCCGGTGGTCCTATCGCCCTTATTGAGGACGGGGACATCATAGATATTGATATTCCAAATCGTAAGCTGGAGCTTAGAGTAGACGAGGAAACCCTGGCCAAGCGCAAGGCAGCCTGGGTGCAGCCGGAGCCAAAGATCAAGCATGGCTATCTGGCCCGCTATGCCAAGCTCACCACCTCCGCATCCAAGGGTGCTGTGGTGACAGCGGACTAATTTCGAGGTTTTATAATGCATATTGTTCTTATTGAGCCGGAAATA
>CACZYN010000236.1 GCA_902785445.1 uncultured Anaerovibrio sp. | reverse complement strand
TTCATGGGCAGCACCGGGCGTTTCAGAAAGAAATACAGCATTCCCGCTGGCAGCATTGGACTTTCCTTTCCTTGGAGCATCAGCTGATTGGCCACCAATAAATAAGTAAGGAGCTGCAGTTTCAGCCCATAATACACATCCACCACATTTATCGCTGCATTGCCAGTCTTGTAATCTATTATCATGAAATGACTGCCCTGTTCATTAACATCGATGCGGTCAATCTGCCCCACCAGCTGCAGACGGTTATTTTCATGCAAATCATATACCAAATCCACTGTTTTATCCGGGCCATGCTGACCACCAAAGGAGCACTCAAAAAGCTCCGGATGGAATTTGCTTACCTTGTCAAATTCTGCCAAGCGTTGCAGGGCAAAGCGGGCAGTAGACTCCAGGCGGGCCAGTTGAACCTCCAGTTGCTTAGAAGAATACAGCAGCCCGTTATTCAGGCGTGGGGCCAGCTTATGTAAAATCTCGTGGCAAATATTGTCCCGCTCATCAGGAGCAACATCTCCCCAATGACGTCCTTCCTTTTTCAATCGTACCCCAAATTCTTTCAGCACAGCATGTAAAAGGGTCCCCAGCTCCGGATTGCTGAAGCGGCTGATTTTCCGCTCCCGCAAATTCAGTCCATACTGGGCAAAAAACTGGAAAGGGCAGCTGTTATACCTTTCAAATTTAGTGACGGAGCCCCGCAGGGTCCCATTACTGGTATACAGTTTCCGGGCAATTTCCTTAGGCAGCCTGTCCAAACGCGGATTCATAAACAGTCCCCGCCGAATTAGCTTTACAAGTTTCCCCGCCTCTTCATCCTGCAACAGATAGTTATATACCTTCTGCCATAATTCCGGCAGCTGTCCCGCCTCCCGTAGCTCCCTTAGGGCAATAGCCAAGGATGACAAGGTCTGCCGCTTATGGGCCAGCATTTTTATCTGCTCATCCTCCGAAAATTTATTAATCCAATCCAAAGGGATGGTTTTTAGACTATCCTTTGGCAATAATGTCTTCAGTTTGCTGACTATCTCCGCGCTGGTCATAGCATCTCCGGCTGGGGACGACAGGGAGTAGGACACCCACATGTATTCCCTGGCCTGGGTAAAGCCCTTGTAAAGCAAGTAATTTTCATTAAAGCTGGCTTCCTCCCCCAGCAGGGACAGTTCGATAATATTCTTCTGATTTATATGCATGCGATCCGCATCGGACAGCACAGTATTTTCCACTGACCGACGAGGCATTATTCCCGCATTGGCCCCTAAAATGTACACAGCTCGGATATTATCCAGGGAGTTCTGGTCAAAGGAGGCAATATTTACATAATCCAGCCCAGGGGGAATCAAGGCCATTTCCAGCGTCGAAAGGCCTTCCTCCAACAATATGCGTATTTCTCCGATATCCATTGGGGTATCACCACTGACCTCCACCAGCTGGTCCAGCATTTCCATAATATCATTCCAGACCTGCTGATGTTCCCGGGCTGTATCCAATTCACCGTTCTTTTCTGCCTGATCAGCCCATTCCTGCAGTTTTTCCGGCACCCCAATGTCCACCATAAACTGGTAAAGGGCTTGTATCTTTTCCCGGGTAGTATTCGACTTTGCCAAACTATCCTGCAACTTGCCTATCGGCTCACTTATCTGGTGGCGCAGCTGGTCTGCCGTAGCCGCCCGGAGCTTTTGTTTATCATCAGCTAGTTCATTATCCTCATCAATGGAATAACGGGAATAAAACTCCCATGGCGCCTCCTGACGCCATAATGTCTTGCCCGTTATCTTAAATTCCAGACAATAATTCTCCAATAAGTCAATTTGCTGGGACGTCAGCGGGAAAAAGCCGGTTTTTATGCAGCAGAACACATCCTCATAGCGCCAGCCTTGAGTAATGGCAATAGCTGAACGTATAAGCTCGGCTACTGGGTGGTTGGCACACTTTCGCTTTTGGTCGCTGAAGAAGGGAATATCATAGTCCTTAAACACATAGCTAATAAGGTCCCCATAGGAAGCCTCATCCCGCACCAGCACCCCAATGTCGCGCCACTTATACCCCTTGTCCCGAACCAGACCAATGATATCCGCCGCCGCTGCCTCAACCTCCAGCCGACAGGTGGCTGCCTCAATTAAAGAAATATCCTTGGCCTCCGCCACCGGCGAATTCTTACGTTGGTCAAAGCCTGCCTCCAAAGCCTTAAGAACTGGGTTATTAAACCGCTTGGTTTCCGAAAAGTGTTTATATTCCACCGGAACATTATGTTTCTGGGCCAGATGTAACAGGCGGTTACGACTTATATAAGCCCGATTAAAAAGCCCGGATGCCTCCTGATTAGCCCACTGTCCTTGAGCGGTATCCATGTCATCCATATTAAAGGTCACGTGAATATTGGCCCCATATTGAAATAATCCCTCCAGCACCTGAAGCTCCAAGGGATTAAAGAACAGGAAGCCGTCCAGCCAAATATCGGCCCCGGCCACCAGCCTGGACAGAGGCATTCTTTCCACCAGAATGCTCATAATATCCTTGCCGTCATTATAACGACCTGCCATGGCCTCGTTGAAATCGCCATATAACAGGGCCAAATCCGCCAGCTTGTTGGTGAGTCTGGTTTCCTCCACGCTATCGGCAGCTTCCGCCAACTGCTCCGGAAATATGCCATAGCCCTTAAATTCATTGATAATGCCGCCAAGAATATTGGCAAAGCCTCGTTGACGGGCAGCCCGGCCAAATACCTTAAGTTCGTTGTAGCGCTTGTTCAAAATATTCTTAAGGAGCAGCTGCCGTCCCATATCCGTAATGGCCTGCTCCAAACCGCCGCCAGTTTCCTGCAGCACCTGATAGGCAAACCGCTTAAAGCCGTATACCTGGCACCGCATAAAGCCCCGGCCCTGCTGATC
>CACZYN010000235.1 GCA_902785445.1 uncultured Anaerovibrio sp. | reverse complement strand
TCCATGGTGCGGATGCCGCCACCCAACTCCACGGGAATATTGACTCTGGCAATAATTCTCTTTACCACATCCAAATTAATGGATTTACCAGCCCGAGCACCATCCAAATCCACCAGATGCAGATACTGGCCACCCAAAGACTCCCATTTGGCCGCCATGTCCTCCGGCTCACCAAATACCGTTTCCTGGGCAAAATCGCCTTTATACAGGCGAACCGCTTTGCCCCCTCTAATATCTATTGCAGGAAAAATAAGCATATGAACTCCCTCCACTATGTAAGTGCACTAGCTTTCCACAAAGTTTTTTATAACCAGCAGCCCCACATCACCAGATTTTTCCGGGTGGAACTGAGTAGCCATTACATTATCTTTGGCCACAGCTGCCGTAAGCTGTTCACCATACTGGGTGGTAGCCGCAATAATTGATGTATCCTCCGGCACCGCATGATAGCTATGTACAAAATAAAAAAACGGCTTCTCCGGTTCATCCTTAAACAGACATAAATCCTTTTGAGCAATATCCACACTGTTCCAGCCCATATGGGGTACCTTCAGCCCTGGTGCATTTATGCGTCGAACCATGCCCTTAAAGATCCCCAGGCCCTTGGCCTCAGGGGATTCCTCACTGCCCTCAAAGAGAATTTGCAACCCTACACAAATCCCCAATAATGGAACTCCGGCTTTAATCCGTTCCAGCACAGTATTCATTAGTCCCGAATCGGAAAAATTTTTCATACAGGCCCCAAATTCGCCTACTCCTGGCAATACCAGCTTATCCGCCTGCTCTATTTCCTGTTGATCGCTGGTCACCTTAACCTTATCCGTAAACTGAGCAAAGGCCTTTTCCACACTGAAAAGATTCCCTACCCCATAATCAATAATCGCTATCACGAACCTATCCTCCCCAGCTATGCTTACCACTCAGTTACTTCCTGCAAGCCCGTAACTGAAAATGCTCCCCCTTTAGGCACACAAAGAACATTAAAGGAAATAACATGTAAGCCATTCTCTATAAACACATCCTCCGGGTTACCAAAGTAATTATTTGGATTAAATAACGGCGGATTATGCTGATAAATCAGATAATTATGGGAATGAAGCCAACTGAACAGGTCATGCTTCTTGTCTTCCCGATCAGCTTCCGCATAAATAACCGGGTGGAAGGTATCAATCAGCTTTTCGCCGCCTTTTAATACCTGCAACTCCATTCCTTCCACATCGATTTTAAGGAAATCACATCTAGGAAGATTTAAGGAATCTAAAGTAATCGCCTCAACCGGCTCCCCTTCAGTACTGTGCTCCAAGGGTAAGCCACCCCAGTTGTTTACCTGTTCCGTGTCAAATACAGGAACTTTTATCGTGCCCGGGACATCGGATACGCATTTCTGCTCACAATGTACATTGTATAAGCTGTTAATGGCCATATTACCCGCCAGAATTTGAAAGACCAGCCGCTGAGGTTCAAAGGCCCATACCACGCCATTAGGACCGGCCAACTGGGCCAAATGAACCGTATGGGAACCAATATTGGCTCCCACTTCCACCACACAGTTGCCTGGGCGGACCAGCATCCCAAAAAGATCAGCCTCACCCTGGCTGAATTCACCGTACAGTTTCAAGGACTTACCCACATACATATCCAAGTTGTTATAGATTATTTTCCCATAGCGAAAATCATGACATAAATTCATAGTATGTAACTCCCTTTGAGTATAATACCCAATGTGCTTATTACAGCATACCCTTGGTGGAAGGAATCTCGTCTGCTGCCTCCGGATCAATGGCTACAGCCTGGCGCAGGGCCCGCCCCAAGGCTTTAAATATAGCCTCCACCTTATGATGGGAATTAGTACCATAAAGCACTTTTACGTGCAGAGTTATCCCGGCATTAAAGGCCAAAGCACGTAAAAACTCCTCTGTAAGCTCCGTATCATAGTCCCCAATCATAGGAGCCATTGGGCCACCAGCTTCATATACTAAAAAAGCACGTCCACTTATATCCAGAGAAACCATTACCAATGCCTCATCCATAGGCAAAAAGAAGGTACCATAGCGCTTGATGCCCTTTTTATCCCCCAGTGCCTGCTTAAGAGCCTCCCCCAGAGCTATACCAATGTCTTCAACAGAATGGTGACCATCCACCTCAATATCCCCATTGCAACCTACCACCAAATCAATCCGGCTGTGGCTAGCCAAGAGATTTAGCATATGGTCAAAAAAGCCGATTCCTGTGTCAATGTCCGAAACGCCCTTGCCATCCAGATTGATGGTCAAATCCACAGAAGTTTCCTTTGTTTCCCGAATAACCTTTCCTGTACGCATATCAGCTCTGCTCCTCCACAAATGTCTTTACGGCCTTAAATACCGTGTCATTTTCCTGGCGGTTACCCATGGATATTCTGAGGCAATTCTCCAAGCGAGGAGCCTTGCCAAAGCTACGAATACCAATTCCCCGTTCCACCAGATAATCATTCAACTGAGTTGCCTTATCATATTTAATAAAAATAAAGTTGGTATTGGACGGATATACCTTAAAGCCCGCCAAAGAACTATACTGTTCCTCCATACGCTTGCGCTCGGCAATCACCATCTGAATACGGGGTACAAACTCATCCCGCATCTGAAATACCGTATCCGCTGTCACCAAAGTCAGCACATCCATATGATATGGCATAAAGGACTTAGCCACCATGCTGGTGATAGCCGCTGACGCCAACATATAGCCACAACGACAGGCAGCCAAACCATAGGCCTTGGAAAAGGTCCTAGCCACAATCATATTGGGATATTTCTTCATAAGTCCTACCGCCGATTGGCCATGAAACTCAATATAGGCTTCGTCCACCAAAAAAGCACAGTTGATATGACTGGCAATATATTCAATATCATCCAGAGTCATTACA
>CACZYN010000234.1 GCA_902785445.1 uncultured Anaerovibrio sp. | reverse complement strand
CGTCGAGTTTTAAAATTATGTAATATTTTTTGCTCTTATTCGTATGTTATTACGGGGAAAGTATAGAATGCTTTCCTGTGATGCCCTGGAAGATTGCTTTACATTAATATCTGATTGTACGATAATATATATGAGGAAGTCTGTAATACTGACTATTTTAGTAGAGGGGATTAATATGGTAAAACTATCAAAAATGATGTGTTATACACTGGCCCTTTGGCTAATTGCCGGAGGTAATGCGAATGTTTCTGCGGCATCAATGGGGGGAATTGACCCCGGTGCGCAGATGGAGCGAGACCACAGGGATATGGAACGTGAACGTGTTCTTGAACAGATAGCTGAGGACGAGGCTGCAAGGGGCAACAAGGTGGAAAAGGAAGATGCCCCTCCAGCGGATGATGCGGTTACGGAAGTAAGCTTTGAATTGAAAAAGGTGACCTGGAACAGCTCAGAAATTTTGACATCAGAAGAAATCCAAAATATTGTGAATGGGTACATCGGACGGCAGATTACATTGCAGGATTTGCGGGAGATGACGGAGCGTATTACGGATCTCTACAAGGAAAAGGGCTACATGACTTGTGGTGCGGTGCTTCCACCCCAAACCATTCATGAAGGTGTTGTCGAAATTCAGCTTATTGAGGGCAAGACTGGAAATGTTGCCATCACTGGAAACAATCACACCTCGAGAGGATATATCACGAATAGTCTGGGGCTAAAATCTGGCGAGATTGTCAATACAGACAAGCTGAACCAAGCTTTGCGCTGGTTCCATGGCACTAATGACATTCAGCTTAGGGTAGTGGTGAAACCTGGTACGGAGGAAAAAACCACAGATTATGAGATAGTTGTTTTTGAACCCCAAAATCAGAATATAACTCTTTATATGGATAACGATGGCTACGAAACCAGCGGACGCTGGCGTCAGGGGATTTTCTATAATATGAGGAGTTTGACGGGGCATCGGGATAGACTTCGGGCCAGTTACCTACGGAGTCAGGGAACCAGGTCTTGGTCCTTTGGCTATGGTTTTCCAATTTCCAACAAAGGAATGAAACTGGTACTTGATTATTCTACCAACAATACGGAAGTAGTTAGTGGTGAGTTGAGGCCGTTGGGAGTGCAGGGTAAATCCAATTACTTTGCTTTGACATGGCAGGTACCCTTTAGTGTGACAGAGAGCTCACGCCATGAAGCAGGTCTGCAATACGTCCATCAGACGGCCAAAACAGAACTTGGCCATGGAACTGACCTTGTGGTGCTTGGGGTGAATGATAAAATTAAACGGTTTATCCCTTATGTGTCTTTTACCCATTATGGAAATAATAGTGTAGTTTATCATAAGCATTCCTTTATATTTGCAAACAGGAGTGATATCAGCGGGAGATCGGAAACAGCAAAAATATATCGTCTTAATTCCTTCTGGCAGAACCGTTATAAATCTGGCCAGTTTTTGCAGGTCAGATTGGATGGGCAGTTTACGTCTGACAAGCACCTTGGTGCCTCGGATCGCCTCTTCATCGGCGGCGTAAACAGTGTTCGTGGGTATGAGGAAGGCTTTATAGGCGGTGAAAAGGGTCTTACTGCCGGTATTGAATACCACATTCCAATGGACAAGGAAAAACACTTTTTCTTTTTCCCGTTCCTTGATTGGGGTAGCGTAGCTGGGGAAACCGCACCGGAGCATCGGACATTGGTGAGTGCGGGTATAGGCTTTGAGGCCAGATATAAGAATGTGTACGGCACATTGACCTTGGGCTTCCCATTTAAAAAAGATTTTTATAATAATAAAATAAGTAGTGCAAGGCTGGACTTTAGCCTGTCCGCCACCTTTTAATCAATATATTTCTTAACCTTCCCTTATAGGGAAGGACCTAAAGGTATTAGGGGGCAAGCTCCGTCGGTAGCAGCCGTCAGGCTGATGGATGAGGTCAGCTGCGGAAAGGACATAGGTGATTACTATGGCATATGTATACAATATTACTAAGCGAAACGGTAAGAAGCCTGATATTACAACTCGGGAAAAGGGACAACGCCTGGTTCTTGCGTCCCTGGCTATTGCAGCGGGCATTTTTCTCTATCCTCTTGACGTTGAGGCAACAACAATAACGCCGAAGGATGCAGATGATGCAGCGAAAATACACCAGGTAGATAATGTATATAACATCGACCCGCAGATGGTTAGTGGTGAATTTGCCTATAACCGGTTCTCTGCGTTCAGCCTTGACGCAGGGAGTATTGCCAATCTCAAGTTTGACAGTGCATCCACCCTTGCTAATTTGGTAAATAGCCAAATTAATATTAACGGTATTGTTAATGCCATAAAGGGTGGACAAATAGGTGGACACCTCATATTCTTAAGTCCTGATGGTATCGCTGTTGGTTCTTCTGGTGTCATTAACGCTGGCCAATTTACGGGCATTGTGCCAAACAAAGTGGATTTTGATAAATTATATAACTCTACTCAACCTAATATTGATATCACATTGGCGGCCATTGATACCATCAAAGCCGGTTCCTATGCCAATGACAAGAATATTGACATAAAGGGGCAAATCAACACCCACAGCGGTGTTATGCTGGGTGCGGGTATCATCAACATTAACGATGGGGCCAAAATTCAGAGCACAAAGGATTTAAACTTTAACAATTTAGTTAATATATCGGGAGGTTTAAATGACCTTGAGGCATTCAATGGCACTAGCGGCGATATTATTATCACGGCCAAGCAGACATCAGCTGTTAAGGATACCAAAATTGAAAAAGATGCAAATAATCAGGACAAGGAAGTGGCCAATGCCATCCGTTGGGGGGATCGCTCAACGGATCTTTTGGCTGCCGTCAACATTGGCAAGAATGTGACAATTTCCAGCAGTGACGGGTCAGTGTCAATGTCAAACTCAAAGACCTCCTCAATCTTTAAGTCTGGCCTAGTTCTGTCCTTCCCGTCTCTTA
>CACZYN010000233.1 GCA_902785445.1 uncultured Anaerovibrio sp. | reverse complement strand
CCTGGAATCATGGGAGAATACAGCTCATCAGGAATCGGCTTAAATTTCTCGCACATTTCCGCGATTTTCCCAGGATTGGTCACCACGGCCTTATAGGCCGCTTCCTCACCCAGATACTGGAATTCTGCCAGCATTTCTTCTGTGGTCCGTAAATATAATGGTGGCTGTAATTCCGCATCCGGGAACCCCTTGCCCTTCATGATAATAGCCCGATAAATCTGATCCTCCGGGTTTAGGAAATGCACATCACAGGTAGCAATAAGAGGCTTCTTCAGCTTTCTGGCCAGCTCCGCCACCTTTAAATTTATCTTAATTAGATCATTATCGTCCTTGATATCCGGGAACTTATCGCTTCTTATAAGGAATTCGTTGTTGCCTATGGGCTGAATTTCCAGATAATCGTAGAACTCCGCAATTTTCTGCAATTCTTCCTCACTCTGCCCTTCCACTATGGCTTGGATAAGTTCTCCATCAAAACAGGCAGAGCCAACCACCAATCCCTCCCGATATTCCTGAATAAGCTGCCGTGGCAATCTGGGATTTTTATAAAAAAAGCGCAAATGAGATAATGTTATCAGCTTATAGAGGTTACGAAGACCATTGGGATTTTTAGCCAACAAAATAATATGATTAGCGCTTTTTTGCCTGTAATCCGTGTCCACCAGATAGCCTTCCACACCATAAATAATCTTAATATCCAGTTTTTCCTTGCCCCAAACAGCGTTCATGGCCTCCGGAAATGCCTGTACCACTCCATGATCAGTAATGGCTATGGCCTGCCATCCCCATTTGGCGGCTGTTTTTATCAAGCTTTCTGCCGAAGCAAGCCCATCCCCGGCACTCATTTTAGTATGGCAATGGAGCTCTACACGCTTTTCTGTTGCCTTATCCTGGCGGGATTCCCTGTCCACCAAAAGTAAGCTGTTAACAAATAAGGCATTTTCGTTGGTAAACTTATCGTAGCGTACTGTGCCTTTTATTCTAACAGTGCCACCATCCTTGACGGCATTTTTTAATCTATCCAAAACCTTGGTATAATCATCCGGCTTTTTGAAAAAGCTTTTACAGGACATGCCATCAGTATCATCGGCCAATGTAAACAGAACCATATTGGTTTCCAGCAGATTTTTGCCGTCTGCACTGACAATTACGCCTTGAACCACGACATCCTTCATTTCACCGCTAAGCTGGGAAATTGGGGTAAAACTGCCAATAATGCTTTCACCAAATACCAACGGACTATCATCTTTGCCAACCTGAATTTCTCCACGCCTAGACCGGGATGTTTTCCTGTGATATTTCTTCTCTGTGTTCTTCTCTGGGGTCTTTTCCGGGCTTTTTCCCAAGCTTTGTGCCGCCACCAGGGCAGCTTGATACTCCTTGGTCTCATAAATGGAGTCTTCCACTGATTCAGTCCCAATTGCCTCGTATATGGACTGACATTCTATCCTTATTGGATAGCCAATTATCTTAATCCCAGTTTCGTAAAAGGCTGGTAAGACATTATTTTTCTCCAGCATGTACTTGCTAAAATCCCCGTTTACCTGCAGTAAAATACCGGAATCCTGATAAATACGGTTAGTATCCAGCAAAATGTGGCTTATACTAGGATTATTTTCCGCAACATTGTTTACCAGCTTTTCCCAATTCTGCTCAACCAATTGCTCCAAAGATATTACGGTTTGGTAAATAATAACCTTGGTCAAACTATTCTTTTGGGCAACATAATCAGCCACTCTGTTGATTATTTCTTCCGAAATCTCTTTCTCGGACCATATCAATATTTCCCATATACTGCTATTAACCGATATTTCAACATGGCGAATGAAGGCCCCCTTTAAAAGCCTTTCTTCATTTTTACTAAGCTCCATTCCCTTGGCTAAGTCATACATCAGTCTGCTTTTCCGGGGAACTATGTAATACTTGTCCTTCATAGAACTGCCTCCCAAAATATTAGGTACATACATTTGATGGCTATATCTTAGCAAAGTGGATGTACAAAAAAATGCACATAAAAATCGGACTGAATTATCCAGTCTTTTAGATTTTTTATATACCTTTTCTGCGTTTACAGAAAAATCTTCTGCCACGAGAGTGGACAGATCTTCCCTGCCTATCTTTTTACCATTGGTATTTTTAACAAGGCGATCTGATTGTTTCATAATGGCCTGCTCCAAAAGGTTTCTGGCAAAGCGTCCATTGCCAAATTCCGGCTTGCTGCAGGCAACACTGAAGATATCATGGCACTTCTCTTTTACATCTTCGTCAATTAGATACCCTTTATCCTCCACCATTAATTCCAAAATCTGAAGCATTTCATCGGCATTGTAATCCGGAAAATCAAGATGAAAGGCAATACGGCTCCGCAAGCCCTCATTTCCTGCCAAAAATTCCTCCATCTTTTCCGGATAACCGGCAAAAATCACAATAACACTATCCCGTCTGTTCTCCATCTCCTGCACAATAGTATTGATCGCCTCCGCCCCAAAGGAATTTGTGTCATCAACAAGGGCATAGGCCTCATCAATAAACAGTATGCCCCCACTGGCCTTGTTAAATTTTTCTTTGACGGTCTTGGCAGTCCAGCCTACAAACCTGGCCACAAGATCAGCTCTACCGCACTCAACAAAATTGCCGGTTTCCAATATACCTTCCTTCTTTAAAATATCAGCCAAAAGGCGGGCAACGGTAGTTTTGGCACTTCCCGGATTGCCGGTAAAAATCATGTGCTGAGAGAAGCTGTGGGTATCCATTCCCATTTTACTTCTGGCCTTTCTAATCTTGGATGTATTAATTATTTGGTCCACAAGATTTTTAATCTCAGTAAGGCCAACCATTTTCTGCAAATCCTTATATGGCTCGTTTTTCCCCTTTTTCACCTCAATATTAACCTTTTCAACCTGCTTATAGGCGCAGTAAACCTTATTAGTCAAGCCGTTGCTGAACCATTTATTGTAGGTTTTATAGACTTCTGTTGCTGAAAAGGTCTTTGTTTTTTTAGGAAGAGCCTTGGCCAGTTCATCCCGGGTTGTTTCAAAATCCGTTTTTTCCGTAAGCCTTTCCAGATAATTTACGGCCTTTTCCTTATCCCCTTTTCCTTCACAAATTTCAATCAAAGTAACATTATCCTGCACAGCCGCAACAAGGTCCTTGCCAAATCCCGGCTTCTCCGTGATTTGCACCAAAAAACACAGGGTGTAAAGATTGTTATCATCCATCAAATTAGCAATAAAATCCACTACCTGATGATAGGCCGTGGCATACACACCATGATCCTCATCATTTCCGCTCATATCAATGGCTACCGCTGCACCGCTGCTGGAGCTGAATAAATTGGTAAGGTCATCCTCATCATAACATCCTTCTTTGATTTTATTTACATAGCTTACTCTTCTGCCGAGAATCCGCTTATTCGCATTCAATGCCAGAATAAGAATCTCAATAATGTCTCTGGCCGCTTCGCTGTTACCGGCCTTAATCATATAATGGACGGGATTTCCATAATACTTCTTTTGGTTGTCAGCAGAAAAAATGCGCTCAATTTCCTCCAACAAGGTACCATCTGCCATGATTTCATCGGCCATACGCAGAATTTCTTTCTTCGATACCTTTTTATCAGGGTACAGCATTTCCTGGACAGTAAATTGACGATTATCAAAATAATCAAATCCAAGATTTGACCACACATTATGAAGGTAGCCAAATCCTTTTCCATTTGCTCTTTCAGTGAGATTTTCGAATTCCTTGGCAGAGATTTCTCCCTTGTTTTCCAGCCAAACTTTTTCCAATGAGTAATTATCCAAAAAATGATTTTTTATCCACTTTTCACAGTCATGCAAAGAAACGTTTTCCAGTTTGCATACTATCACAATCTCAAAGGATTTATATTCCCCATTGACAACAGCCACACTTAAATTTTCGTTTAAGCCGCATTTTTCACCCAGGGAATCATTTACATCAGATATAATATTTTTCATCCTCCGGTCATCAACTTTCGGATTCAAAGTAGGCTTATCAAAATAGCTTTCCTGACAGGACTCGTATTTCATATTAACATGATAAATAATCATTTCCATGCACCTCCATGCTGCACGCTGTACATAACTCTCTCTTTTCCTTCGAGTACAGTATAGCAAAGGTGATGTACATTTAATTGCACATACTTTCTGTTATTCATTTTACTATACCTTTTAAAGCCTCTGTGGCTAAATCAACAGTGATATCCTGCCCCATAACTTCAGCATATGCCACCACTTTTGCCAGCCCGCCTTTCAGTTCTCCAATATTGCTTTCAATATTCCGGGCAATATACTTCACTGCCTCATCTGGAATGATAATGCCATCCATAGCAGCTTTCTTTTTTAAAAAATTAATCTTTTCTTTAAAACCTGGTAACTTAATACCAAATACCAAAGTCATAGGTAACCTGGAAAGGATTTTTTTATTCAGCCCTTCTATGTTTTGGGGTTGGCAATTACCAGCAATAACTATCTGCTTATTAGCATTAATAAGTTCAACAAAGGTATTTAGCAATTCTTCCTGTGAATATGCAGATCTATTAAATCTCTGGAAATCATCAATTAACAAAAGATCCACCGCTCTGTAAATCCTTCTAAATTTTCTAGTAATATCATTCATAATACAAAACCTAAATTCATTGGAAAATTGTTCGCCTGTGATATACCGCACCACCTTTTCAGGATTATTTTTCAGTACCTCGTTACCTATCGCATGTAATAAATGAGTTTTGCCCAGCCCCTCTTTTCCGTATAGATACAACGGATTATTTTTTCCTCCAAAATTTTGGGCCACATTACGAGCAGCAGCACAGGCTATATGATTAAATTCACCATCAATCAGCGAATCAAATACATATTTTGGATTAAGAGATGATGCACCATTGGCTACACGCTGATTAAATGCCCTTATTTCACCATTTTCGCTAATGCCGATGGTGACCTCGATTTCCAGTTGAGCATATTCACTGGCATTTTTCAAAATG
>CACZYN010000232.1 GCA_902785445.1 uncultured Anaerovibrio sp. | reverse complement strand
AAACTCTTCTGCGCCTTCGATTTTATCCACATCAGGTGGGAACAGCTTCATCAATACAACATAAGCAATGACAAAGTATACCACCATGGCAATAAAGCCCCAAGTCATCCACTCAAAGAAGGAAATATGGATATTGGCCATCTGATCCAAAAAGCCCAGCATTATCAGATTTGGAGGTGTACCAATTGGAGTTAATACACCACCGATGGATGCTGCATAGGCCGTCATCAGCATTAAGCCTGTAGCATATTTGTAATCTGACAAATCTATATCTTTTCCATTGGACGCCATCATATCCTTTATAGCGCTTAACAATCCCAAGCAGATAGGCAACATCATGGCTGCAGTGGCCGTGTTACTTACCCAGCCGGAACACAATGCCGAGGCCAAACCAATGGCCAGGAAAATCCGCCGTGGATTCGAACCAACCCAGGACATGGACAACAACCAATAGGAAAATCGTTTATCTAGTCCGTGCAACATCATGGCCTTGGCCAAAATAAAGCCACCCATAAACAAGAAAATCATGGGATTAGCAAAGGCCGCAAAGGCATCTGATGCCTTAACCACGCCGGTAACAACCGCCAATACCGGACCAATAAGAGATGTAACTGGAATAGGTACCGGCTCTGTGATCCACCACAGAGAAACCAGTATCATGATGGAAAGCAGCTTATGGGCTTCCACCGTCAGTCCATCAATAGGAGTAAAAAATACTAGCAACGCTAATATAGGGGCCCCAAACATACCAATGGTCTTTCGTTTGCGGTCAAAGGCCTGCTCCGCCCTTTTTATTTCCAGGGCTTCTTGACTTAGTTTTCGCATTTGCTCACACTCCTTTGCAATTAAATCTAAATCTATGAAAATATTTCGACAAATTTTTTTATATTCCTACATTTTTTTGTATTTTATTAAGATAATATTAATTAGCTTAATAAAATAATTACTCTTTCACAGTCTTTACTTTTAATTTTTAATCAAGCAATAAAAATATTTACTATAATTCAAAGGACTATTTACAATACAGATATTTTTTAATCATGCTGTAAATTTATACAAATAAAGAATTGTTTTCCTTGAGTTAAAAAAAATTAGGCTGGAGCATTATTTGTAATATATGCCCCAGCCAAAACCTGCTCTAATACTGTTTACATCGTCAAAAAGAGCTTAAAATCCTGCAAAAAATCTATATTATTCAATTAAAGCATGATGGAATCAACCGTCTAATAATTATTTTTTCTTTAGAATATCAACAACCTCATCCGTAAAATATGGATTGCTTAATAACATTCCCTCTGGAATATCAGCATCCCGAGGTAAGAGGAAACCCTTTAAGCCAACCAGATCAGGATTGTCTGCCTTGACTGGAACAGCTGTCCAGAACACAACATCAACTTTCTTGGACGTCAATGCCGCTGCTCTTCCAGCACTGGCAACCTGCACTACCTCTATGCTGCGCTTAAGGCGCTTGCCAATTTCTGCTAAAATTGCTGTATTAAAGCCAGCAGCATTACCATCTGCCTTTACCAAATCAAACGGTGGCAAATCACCGGTAACAGCAATCCGCAAAGGTACTTCACCCGGCTGGAATGGCAGAGTTACTGCCGGTGGCTCCTGATCCTTTTTCAGATCAGTAATGTACTCCTTGGCTAATTTATCCAAGGTGCCATCGGCTTTCATATCCGCAATAACCTTGTCCAGATCTGCCTTCAGGGCATCTTCACCCTTTCTGACACCAAAGCAGAAATCATCCTTTGGATGCTTGTCCATTTCCTTCATTTCCAGATTACTGTTACGGTCAGTCAAATATTTGGCCACGTTTTTATGGGCACTCATGATATCGATTTTGCCAGTGTCCAGAGCCATCTGCATGGCAGAAAGATTGTCATAATAGGCGTAGACAATATTCTCGTTAGAGGATTTCTCCTTCGCCATTTCATTCAGCCTATCTACACTGAGATTTTGTCTGGTCAGCAAACCTATCTTAACAGCATTTTTCCCGTCCTGATTGTTGCCCTGCTGACCGCCACAGCCCACCAGCACTGCCCCTGCCAAGGCACAGCTCATAACTACAGACGCCAATTTTTTCCAGTTCATTTTTTTACCTCCTTAATTTTTAGGTTGATTTCCTGCAAATTCCACCATCACTTGATTTTTTCCGTCCACAAAGGAATATGAAAGATTGGTTGCCCGCTTTTTCATCAGGGTAATTCCCATATGATCCATTTCCCCGGTTTCATCATCCATTTCAGCCTGTATTGGGTCATATGCCGAACCGCCACTGACAACTTTCAATACAATGCACTCCATGTCACGGGCATAGGTTACATCCAAACGAATATCTACCTCCTCCCCATCGGCAAAACTACCTTGGAAAAATTCATATATAAGTTCTTCACTGGAAAGCTGAATTTGATACGCACGCTGTTCGCCAACGCCGTATTTCTCCGCAAACTGCCAAATACCACCTTGCAGCTGCATCAAATCAAAATCTGACCGTTTAGTAATTTCATAACTGAAAAATGTATGCTTATTAATAAATGAAATGGTTTTCTCCCGTTGAGGATGATCGAATATTTCCTCCGGGGTCCCCTGCTCGTATATGCCATGATCCGCAAAGAAAGCTACCCGGTCGGCAACCTCCCTGGCGAATTTCATTTCGTGGGTAACAATGAGCATGGTAAGCCCCTGCTTGGCCAGCATACGGATAACCGCCAGCACCTCACCCACCATGGTAGGATCCAAAGCACTGGTAGGCTCATCCAGAAGCAAAACTTTGGGCTCCATCATCAAAGCCCGGCAAATGGCAATGCGCTGCTGCTGACCACCGGAAAGCACTGCAGGAAAAACCTTGGCCTTGGAGGCAAGCCCCACCTGATCAAGGAGCTTCATGGCCTTTTTCTCGGCCTCCTGACGGCTCATGCCCAAAAGATGCGTAGGAGCCAAACAAAGATTGTCCAAAACATTGTAAT
>CACZYN010000231.1 GCA_902785445.1 uncultured Anaerovibrio sp. | reverse complement strand
ACTATTTCCTTGCCCTTTTTGGTTGACTTCTTTTCTTCAACCTTTTGGTCTTTTTTATTCGTTGCCTCATCAACTGAGGACGGCTCTTTATCCGCTGGCTTTACAAAATATTCACCGATGATTGGCATATCATACAGTCCATATTTCTCATTTACCTCATTGGAATCAATAAGTCGGAAGTAAATTCCAAGACAGAAACCGCCAATTATTAAAACCAAAAGAATTAACAATATGATAAATATTTTAAGTATCTTTTTGAATTTACTTGGCTTTTTGCCAGTTTCTTCATTTTCTTCCAAATCTGCCATGAAACCCACCCTATAATAATATTATCGATAAATATCCATTACCTTATTAACATAATTCTGTGTTTCACGATATGGCGGAACACCACCATAATCCTGAACCGCCTGTGGACCAGCATTATACGCTGCCACAGCTTTTTTCACATCGCCATTGAAGGTTTCCAGCATCTGTTTAAGATACTTGGTACCCCCTTCAATGTTTTGGGCTTTATTATATGGATCAACGCCCAAAGAAGCGGCTGTATCAGGCATAAGCTGCATTACACCAATAGCGCCAGCCGAAGACACGGCATCCTGATTGCCACCGGACTCAGTCTGAGCTATAGCTGCCACAAGCTTGGGATCAACTTGATATCTGGCGGCTGCAGCACTGATTATACTGTTTGTATCGCCCCCAAAACTGGTAGGGTTCACAGTAGCACCAGAGAAATCCTTGTTAGGATTAAGCTTTCCCTCTGCGGCTTTTAATTCCTCAGCAAAAGTTTTCCCACGTGCTGCTTTGGCATTATACGCCGGTTGCCTTATTCCAAATCGATCATTTAACTCATTTATCCGCTGGACAACATTTTCCAGCCCTTCAATTCGCATCATATTCCTTCACCACCAAAATACCAGTGATTTAATCATCCCATATTACGGAAGAACAGCTGTCCACCGATTTCATCCAATACCTTTTGCTCCTCAAAGAAGACCTCAGCCATGTATTGCTGGAACCGTTTTTCTTTAAGCTGCTCAATGCTTTTCAGTTTATTCATAATTTTGACCAACTCAGTCATTCGGTGCTGACGCTCAGACTGGCAATCCATAATATGCCGTTGCTGCTGCTCAATTTGCTCCCGCTTCCAATTGAAGAAACTATTATAGGTCATCAATGTTCCCAAGGTTATACTTCCTTTGCTGGTAATGGCCTCATAATCCTTATGACCCTGAGCCATCTGCTCCAAAAGAACCTCCAAATATTGTCTGGCCTCTTCAAGCTTCTTGGTTGCTTTGGCCAATTCCACCTGAGCCTGGTCTTTATTCATTTTTGTAACCTTTAAGAGCGTTTCCAGTTGAAATCTAAACTTTTTCATGGAAAACTACCTCATATCTCTTCAAGCCTCTTAATTGTGTCCTCGAAGCTTTCCACCTCGAACACACCTTGGCACAAAAATTCATTTATTTTATCTATCTTTTCCACGGCTTCATCGATTTTGGAACTGGAGCCTTTAACGTAAGCTCCGATATGTATCAAATCTTCCGCATCCTTATAAACTGCCATCAAGGCCCGAAGCTTTCTGTTAGCATCCATGTGCTCATCCGGCACAACCGCTGACATTACACGGCTGACGCTGGCTAAAACATCAATGGCCGGGAAATGATTCTGAGCGGCAATACTACGAGAAAGAACTATATGTCCATCCAAAATACTTCGAACCGCATCGGCAATAGGCTCGTTCATGTCATCACCGTCTACCAGTACGGTATAAATACCGGTAATTGACCCCTTTTCACTGGTACCGGCTCGCTCCAAAAGTCTCGGCAACAAAGCAAACACCGACGGTGTATATCCACGGGTAGCAGGTGGCTCACCAACAGTAAGACCAACCTCTCGCTGGGCCATGGCAAATCGGGTAACGGAGTCCATCATCAAGATAACCTTACGGCCCCGATCCCGGAAGTACTCAGCTATTGCTGTAGCAGTCATTGCCCCCTTAATACGTACCAATGCTGGTTTGTCAGAGGTAGCAACCACAACCACCGAACGCTTCAGTCCTTCTTCTCCCAAATCACGCTCGATAAATTCCTTTACCTCACGTCCACGCTCACCTACTAGGGATATAACACTTATATCCGCTTCAGTGTTGCGGGCTATCATACTAAGAAGAGTTGACTTACCTACACCACTACCTGCCATAATACCAATTCGTTGCCCTTGTCCCATGGTAATGAGCCCATCAATGGCCCGCACCCCGACATAGAGGGAATCGGTAATAACTGGCCTATCCAACGGTGCCGGTGGATCAGCCTGTAAGGGATATTCCTCTTGACATATGATAGGTCCCTTGCCATCGATGGGATTTCCTAAGCCATCGATAACCCGACCCAAAAGTTCTGGGCCGACCTTAACCTGTAAGACTTTCTGCGCGGATACAACCTCGCAACCAGGTCCGATGCCTTTAGAATCCCCCAAAGGCATCAGGAGGACTTTGCCATCCCGAAAACCTACCACCTCAGATGGTACTGGTTCTACATCAGGAAAATGCGATTTAACATAGCACAGCTCTCCCATGCTGACATTAGGCCCCTGACATTCAATAACCAGACCTACCATCTGGACAACCTTGCCAATCATTTTCATAGATTTGCAGTTTTCGATTGCGTCGGTAAACTTTTGCAGGTTTATATCCATTATTTCATAACATCCCTAATAGACTGCTTTATCAATTCAAGCTGGGTTGACAGCTTGGCATCAATCGTACCATTTGGTGACTCCAGAACACAATCACCAATCGTTAATGTCTCATCAGAAACAATTTGCAGATCAGCCTTGCCTTCCATACTGGCCAGATATTCAGAGCGGGCCATAAGCACCAACTCATAAACATCAGGTGCTACCCGAATAACCACACTTGGTTGATCTTTAACCTTTTCGATAGCACTTTGTACTAACGGCAAAACCAACTGTGGCAT
>CACZYN010000230.1 GCA_902785445.1 uncultured Anaerovibrio sp. | reverse complement strand
GTACGGCGGCACCAGATGTTACCTTGACTGGTAACTATATAACCGTCGGCTCCATGACCAAGAGGAATGGTACCGCCACCTTCAAGTTCTCGGCTACTGGTGCTGGAGATCAGAAATACATCGCCCAGGAAATATCTGTAGGCAGTTTGAAATCTTCAACTGGAACTCAGATGTCGTCCCTTTGGTCTAAACGTGGCTATTTACATGTGGAGGAAGGCAACTTTAAGGCTGATGACGTACTGGCAGGGGACAAGATTTATTTGGATAATGCCCAGACGAATTTGGCCATCTTCGGCCGAACCCCAACCAGAGACGGTGAGCAGCTGGTTTACTGGAACAATTTGAGTATGGCATATGATAAGGAACGGTCCTTCCAGCTCTATGCTGATGGGAAGGTTAGAACCAATGGTGCTGTCCTGATTGATGCCGACAGAAATTATGGCAAGCTCTATGGCGATAATTTAAGCGTGTTGGATATGATGCGTGAGCGTGTAACCAGCACCCATGGTCAATATGTCTTCGATGTAAGAAGATTTACAGAGCCGGGAGTAATCATGCGGAGAGGAAATTTCCTTGACATGAAGCCTTTAGAACTCGACATTCGTCAGAAAAATGCATCAAATAGTGAAATTGTGGTAGAATAAACACATGGGAAACTTAGTGTCCGGATGTGTTAAATAAAAATGCTGGGAGGCTAAACAGAAAATGAACAAGAAGGCAGAAAAATTCAAGAATTATTTGGCCGAGAAGGAAATTAAGGTATTCGAGATTGATGAACTGGATGATCAGCAGCAGACGGTTGTATTTCGCTCTTCTATTACAACGGAGGGGCAGCAACTGCCAACTATTGTGGTTCTGGATGAGTCTATTTTCGCAATGGTACGGGTACAGATTTCAACTAAGGCATTGACGGACAGTAACCAGCTTGATCTGTTGAAGTTAATCAACGAAGAGTCTGCCTCATACAAACCTTTCAAGGTGTATTTAAATGACGCTGGGGACTTAATATTGGATGTGTGCCTAATCGTTGATGAGGAATTAAAAGGGGATACCATTTACACCATGTTCTCCTTTATCATCGATTATCTTGACAAGAACTACCGCAAGTTCATGAAGTGCGTATGGCAGGGATAATATACACTGAAAGGAACTGGGATTATGAAGATTAACATCAAAAAACATCTTTCCTTAGCATTAATTGCAGGTCTTTTGACGGGCAGCGTGGGCTATGCTACTCCAGCAATTACAGAACGTGAAAGCCTAAACCAGGTGGCACTTTTACAGTCTTTGGCCCAGGGATATTTTGGCGGTACGGTTACAGTAAGAGATATGCGGTCTCTAGGTGATATCGGCATTGGCACCTTTGAGGGTCTTAATGGTGAAATGATTATGCTGGATGGAACAGTCTATCAGGCTCTGGGTGATGGTCGTGTCATTGTGGCTGATGACAAGACGGCTGTTCCTTATGCAACTGTGACTTATTTTGATGATGATATTGCCCTTGACTTGCAAAACATTAATGACAAGGCAGCTTTTGAAAAGGCTTTGAATGAAGAAGTAAAAAAGTGCGGGGAAAACAGCTTTTACATGATAAAACTACATACAGAGTTTTCCTCTGTTCTCTTTCGTAGTGAGTACGGCAGCCAGAAGCCTTATCCAACCCTCGTGGAAGCCCTTAAAGGCAAGCAGACAGAGTTTACAGCCAATAATATTAAGGGAACACTGGTAGGGTTGTATTGTCCTAATTACATGGCTGGGCTGAATTCTCCTGGCTGGCATTTTCACTTTATTTCCGATGACCGGAAACAGGGAGGCCATATTTTGGAGCTTTCTTTAAAGAAGGGTACAGTTTTACTTGATAAGACTGATAAATTTACCATGGTAATCCATGATGACCCTCAATTCCATCAGTTTAATCTGGCCAAGGATATGAGTAAGGATATCAAGAGTGCGGAGCAGGATACCAAGGATAGCATGGGAAATACTAAATGATAGGCTAAGAGAAAAGCGGTTTGGTGGAGTATGGTATATTCTGCCGAACCGTTTGCTTTGTGCGGAATAATTGCAAAGGAGAATTTTGGCAGAGTAATAACCTCAGATGATTTACCCGGGTTAAGTATTCATAAAATTTTGCATGTGTTGCCTTGTAGGTGAACAAAATTCCTTTCGTCATACTGCGAGCTATTTCGGATAAAGCGGATGAGGGTTCTCCTATCAGTTTTGAGGAATTTACCAAGTTAGCGGCAAAAAATTCTACTAACCTGGTACAGTTCATGTTGAAACATTGGTGATTTATCAAAACACGATGAGCTTCCAATAAAATGGGAGCATATTAAGATGGAGTTTTAACACCACCTGAACTCAGTTGAAATTTACCCAGGCCTTTACGTGTAATTAGCTTAGCATAAGCGATTATCACACGATTAGCCAGCTGCCTGCGTATACCTGCTTAACTCCCTCCTAAGAGAAAGGAAGCTTAGCACCAGTCAGCATGGGATAAAAAAAGGATGCTATCCCGCATAGAGCGGGGGAGCATCCTTCGTTTTTTATGTATTTTTATTTTTGGCTGTTTACCAGATTAACAACGTTCTCTTGTAAGCCCTTCAGGAAGGCTGGGTTAGGTGTGTTCTGTATTTTCTGCTGGTCAAGTACTATTTCGACATTGCAATCCTTGAGGGCTTCTTCAACCTGTGGGATGCTCTGTCCGCCCCAGCCATAGGAGCCGAAGGCAAAGCCCTTCAGCCCCTTAGGGGCCAGACCCTTCATGTAGCAGAAGAAACCGGCTACAGTTGGCATCATCTGGTTATTGATGGTTGGGGAACCTACAGCAATGTATTTGGCATCCAACAGCTCCGTCATAACATCGGAAATATGATCGCAACGCAGATCAAATAACCGTGGAGAAACGCCGGCCTTCTGGAAAGCATCCGCCACATTCTTGGCCATGATTTCTGTGGTGTGCCACATGGTATCAAATACCACCACAGCCTTATCAGTCTTTTTAAAACTGCTCCAGTC
>CACZYN010000229.1:3064-5568 GCA_902785445.1 uncultured Anaerovibrio sp. | reverse complement strand
TTATGTAAGTAAATAATATTATATAATAATTTAAATTTTTATAATAAAAAAAGAAGGTTATTCCTAACCTTCCAAAGTATATACCTGTTTTTTATTTCATGTCGCCATCCCAGCGATTGAACAACTGATTTTCAATCCCCAAACGGTCACAAATCTTGCCCACCAGCATGTCCACCAAGTCCATGATGGTGGTCGGCTTATGATAAAAACCTGGACACGCGGGAATGATTATTGCCCCGATTTGGGCAGCCTTTAACATATTTTCCAAATGCCCTTGATGCATCGGCGTTTCCCGGGGAACTAACACCAGTTTTCTCCCTTCCTTGAGCATCACATCGGCGGCCCGGGTAAGGAGATTATCCGTCACCCCGCTGGCAATGGATGCCACGGTTTTCATGGATGCAGGCACTACCACCATGGCATCAGCCCTAAATGAACCACTGGCAATGGATGCCCCGATATTGTGCACATCGTGCAGCATATCTACTGAACCCAAAATCCTTTCGTATATATCAGAGCATTCGTACTTCACCACCTGCTCACCACTGTCAGTAAGCACTGCGTGAACCTGATGCCCCATTTCTTTCAGCACCTCAATTAGACGCAAGCCATAAATACTGCCGCTTGCCCCGGTTATTCCAACAATTATCTTCATGTTTCCTCCAAAAACGGTTACCCTTTATACCTCAAAAGCATTTTCAATCAGCCTGAAAGACATATTACCACTTTTCGGTGCCAGTACCTCCAGCACATCAAAACGACAGGCATGGTCATAAAGCTTTTTATACTGTATATAGCACTGGGCCGTACGAATAATTTTTCTTTGCTTTAAATAATTAACTGCCTCAGCTGGCACCCCATAAGCCAGTGTGCCTCTGGTTTTTACCTCCACAAAGACTATCAATTGACCCCTGGAGACAATTAAATCAATCTCCCCGGTCTTGGCCCGAAAATTCCTTTCCAGGACCGTGTAACCGTGATTTTCCAAATAAGCAGCTGCTGCCTGCTCCCCCTTATTTCCTACTATCTTGTTATTCATCATGTTTGTTGCCTAAAAACTACTTATAGCCCCTTCATAGGCGGCATATTACCGTTTCTTTCCTTACGGCGTTGGTCAATCCTGTAAACATAGGCCAAGATTTCTGCCACCGTAGTATATAGCTCAGTCGGAATTTCCTTATCCAATTCCAACGCCATCAGCATATTAACCAAGGATTTATTTTGATAAACCGGAACTTTTCCCTTTCGGGCCGCTTCCAGAATATTCTCCGCCACATGGCCTTTACCCTTGGCCACAACCTTTGGGGCCGCATTTTTTTCGTAATCATATTTTAAGGCAACGGCCTTTTTTTCCGCCAGAGCTTCTGCTGCCTGCTCCTCCGGAGTTTTTTCCTTATCATTAGCCATTGTTCACAGTCCCTATCTTCAAATCTGTAAGATTAATCGGCGTGTTGTACAGTGCCTTACGAATATCCGGCAAATACTCGCTGAATTCCGCCACCGAATCCTTGTCCGAGAAAATAACCCGCAAATTGAGATTATTCCCTTCGTAGAGCCGGCACACCACATCCACCGCACCAATGGATTCCGTAAGAACACATACCCGGAACCAGGTATCCTTGCGCATTATGCCCTTATCGTCCTCATGGGCTGGCTCATCATATACATGTACATAAGCCGGGTAACTCTGGGTTGTGCCATCCCCCAAATACAGTGGCATCATAAAAGAAATGGATTTCTGACCGTCAGCCTTATAGGATCCTTCACTATGCATGGAGCCTTTCATGGAATTCACGAAATTGTTTATTTCCTTGCTGGCTGACCGATAATTGTGCCCCTTCATCTTCTTTAACTGGCTGAGGTCACAAAGCTGCATAAAGGCCCAAAGTTTTGGCAGTTCTTCCAATCCCATTCGTTGACCAGCCTGCTGAACCGAGGCCGGTATATTGCTTTGTATAGTTCGAAGCAGTAAATTTAATTGCTTGGCATCCTGCTGCGGTAATTCTACCTGGGTTTTATTAATAAAATTATTCAGCAGTTCTACATCCTTCGGGGAAAGATCCGCATTTTTTAAGATCAATTGCCCTACATCCTTCAGCACCGTAGCCACTTGCTGATTGTCCATTTGCACCACAGATGGCTGGGTAGTTGTGGAGGAATTCCCCGCATTTTCCGGCATGTTGTTTGGGGAACCAAAACGGCTAAATATCTGCTTAAACAGCGGGTTCAGCTCACCATCTCCGGCCCCCTGACGGGAAACCGTACCTTCATAAGCCATACCGGCATTATTCAAGCGCACATTAACATTTTCATTGGCTGAATTCGACTCCCCAATGAATTTTACCCCGCCCTCCCGTTTCAGGAAGGAATCCGGCAAATTCTGCAGCTCTTCCGGTGTCAAAGGAGTATCCACCATAGGCGTGTTATTCATAGGAGCGGAATTATTACTGCTTGTGGCCCCATTCGCTCCGGTATTTACAGCATTATTGGCCAGCGGAGTATTC
>CACZYN010000229.1:0-3022 GCA_902785445.1 uncultured Anaerovibrio sp. | reverse complement strand
TACCCTGGGCTGCCGGCTGTGCCGCAGCGTTAGGATTTGCAGTAGCCCCTTGTGGTGCTGCCTCCCCTTGGTTAGCCATAGCATTGGCATTTGTACCAGCATTTAAGTTCCCGGTTATATCACTGGCCATAGAAGGTGTATTTACAAAGGCTGGACTATTCGCCGCTTGAGTATTTGACATTTGGGAATTTCCCATAGATGGATTTGCCATCTGGGAGTTAGTCATCTGGTTATTTCCCATCTGCAGGTTGGCCATCTGCTGGTTCCCCATCGGAGTACCAGCCATCTGGGCATTACCTGTCGATGGCCCTGCAGCAGTCTGCTGGCCGCCCCCTGTAAAGGTAGATTTCGGGAAAAAAGCATCCACCAGCTTATTTAAAAAATTTAACCCCTCAGACTGCACCGGAGCACTATTCACCGGCTGACTTACGCTTAAAGATGTCAGTTGGCTCAACAACTGCTCCAGCTGCCTGGCAACCTGTGGATTATCCTCATCCTGAATAAGCTGAAAAGCCAGTTTATTCAGGTTAACCGCTTCCATGCTGCTATCCTTGGTCAAAACTGTTTTCAGATTATCAAATACCACCTGTAAATCTTCACTAAGCTCACCTAAAGAGCCCTGATCCGAAAGATACCCCAAATGATGGAGCATCCGGCTCAGGGTGTTAAGCTGCTCAACGGAAAACTTCTGACTGGCTAAAGAGCTTCCCACGCCTTCACTTACCGTAGCTTCCAAAGAAAAAGCACTGCGCATTATATTGCTTATGATTTCCTTTAATTGGCTGGGAATGGCATTTTCCGCATCAGAAGCATGGCTGGAAATCTTGGAAAGGACCTCCGCCATATTTTCAATGGAATTTTTTATGCTTACATCGGTTCTGGGAGCAAAGCCAGCACCACTGCCTCCGTCCCGTCTAACTGATATTTTTTCGCCTTTAGTTTCTTGCGTTCGTTCTGGTGCCTGCACTGACGGCGTCATACCAGTAACATTTGTTGCCATGACCGTACCACCTCCTGGCAAACAGGAATTACAACTAGATCATTGATTTTATCGGTTCAAAGGACCGTCTGTGGATAGGGCATGGACCATACTGTTTAATGGCAGCAACATGACTTGCCGTGCCATATCCCTTGTGCTCGGCAAAGCCGTATTCGGGATATTTTTTATCGTATTCATCCATAAGTCGATCTCGGGAAACCTTGGCAATAACCGAAGCCGCCGCAATAGACGCCGATTGGGCATCACCCTTGATCAGCGACAAGGATGGCATGGGCAAATTTTCCAGCTTTACGGCATCCAAAAGCACCTTGTCCGGTTGTGGCTCCAAGGCAAATATGGCTTCATACATGCCATTCATGGTTGCCTGCAAAATGTTTACCCGGTCAATGGTCCGCTCATCAACAAATACCTGCTTTACGGAAAGAGCCTTGGCCATTATCTCATCATAAAGTTCCTCGCGAACCTTCTCAGACAATTTCTTGGAATCATTTATTCTCGGCAATATAAGCCCTGGGGGCAATATTACCGCTGCCACGGAAACCGGACCGGCCAATGGCCCCCGGCCTGCTTCGTCCACACCGGCTATTACGTTATGGCCTTCCTGTCTGGCTTCATCCTCAAAGCGAAACATGGCCTTAACCCGGGCTATTTCCGCCTGCTTTCTCTCATATCTTTTGATGATTTTGGCGGCAGCGGCCCGCTTATCATTACGGCAGGCCTCTATTAATTCTTCCGAAACCTCGTCTGAGGCAAACAGTCCCTCTATTTGTTTTATCGACAAGTCCGCTATATTCATTAATCCTTCTCCAAATTATTCTCTGTCTCCTCGCTGGCTGGTGGAACATCCAAACTGATAGTCCCCAGCTTGCCACTTCTGAAATCCGTAAGGACAATACGCTGTGCCTTCTCTGTATCCACAACGCCGCCCTTCATCAAGCAGCCCCGTTTTTTGCCAATTAGCTCCAAAAGCTCCAATGCGGTCTCCGGCAAGCCATCAGTAATTTTATATCGCTCGCTTATTCTGGCCGGATACAGCTTTAACATGGTATCCAGGAACACTTCTGTAATCAGTTCCCGATCAATGGCTTCATCATTAATCGCCCCGGTAAAGGCCAGCTTTAACCCGGCAGTCATATCCTCAAATTTAGGCCACAATATACCCGGAGTATCGAGAAGCTCCAGGTTACCACCTAATCGAATCCATTGCTTTGCTCTGGTAACACCCGGCTTATCGGCGGTTTTAGCCTTATTGGAGCCTGCCAGACGATTAATCAGGGAAGATTTCCCAACATTAGGAATACCCAAAATCATTACCCGGGCAGCCCGAGCCTTAGCCCCCTTGGACACCAGCTTTTCTGTTTTGTCCTTGGCCAAGTCCTCCGTTATCTGTACCAGCTGCTTAATGCCTTTGCCCTGGGTAGCATCCACCGCCACAGCCTTGATACCCTGACTGCGGAAATAATTAACCCACTTTTTGGTAATGGCCGGATCCGCCAAATCAGATTTATTCAGCGCCACCAGCTTTGGTTTTCCGGCAATAATTTCCTGTAGCATAGGATTAGCACTGCTGTAAGGAATACGGGCATCCAAAAGCTCGATTACCACATCCACCAACTTAAGGTTCTCCGTGATAATCTTTCTGGCCTTGGTCATATGACCAGGGAACCATTGAACATTAGGCAGCACCTGCTCCGCTGCCAGCTTTTTTATACTTGCTTCCCGTTCCTTGGTATAGTCATTCATCAAATATATTCTCCTTAACACTGTTTACTTATTTACATACATAATCAGTATAGCGGAAGACATCTTTATTATCAAACCATAGTTATCGGCCAATACATTCCGCCAAAAGGGCCTGCACCCGATAAACATCCGCATCAGCGCTAAAGGTCTTCACTATAGGCTGAGTCCCCATATCAGCAACCCAGATTTTTAACTCCGCATCAAGATCAAAATAACCTGCCGATTCCACCTCAAAGTGCCGAATATTCTTATACGGTATGGAATGGTAGTTTACCTTTT
>CACZYN010000228.1 GCA_902785445.1 uncultured Anaerovibrio sp. | reverse complement strand
GCGTGGGTCATGGAGTTAACCACATTCATGTGGAAGCCACCGATTTGGTTGCCGTCATCATCTGTGCCGCCAATCATGGTTTCCGCATTTATATTAATATTGCCTTTATTATCACCATTTTCATCATTACCATTAATGGCCTCCAGAGCAGCGTTAATCTCTACGCTGCTGCTGTTTTCCTGCTTGAAAATACCCACAGTGGCCCCGGCATCGCCGTATTTTTTCAGCTTGCCTACCAATTCATCCCCATAGTCCACCAATTTATCAAAGAACTTATTCAGGGAGCTTTTCTGGCTGCTATCCAGCGGCTTTAATTCCACGGGCTGAGTATCCCCATCAAATATCTGCCCCGACATTACCCCCAGGGTATTGTTTACCGTCATCAGATCCTTAGCGACAGTATTATTGGCACTGACATCAATGGATGAGGCGGAAATATCTTTGTTGATGGTAACATTTGCACTGGTCTTGTCATTTACATAGGCCACACCGGCGGATAATACACCGCTTTCCTCATTCATGGCCGAGGAAGCTGTAACCTCCATATCCTCCTGCATACTAGCTGTGGCTTTAAATTCCCCGGCAGTATCAATTTCTTCGTTGACCTTGACATTTGCACTGCTTTCGGAGTTGACAATAGTCACGGCACCATAAACAGACGGAAGCTTAGTAGTAGTATCGCCTTCCTTCCGCTGAACATTCAAACCTTTGGCAGTTGCCAAAATAGTGGTATTGGTATCCGCTGCCAGAGTAACAGCTTCATTTTTTTCCGCTCCCTGCTTAAGCTCCAGACCTTTATTTAACGTAACCTCAGAGGTATTCTTCCCCGTTACATTGGTATAGGCTCTGGCCATAACGCTGGCATTCACATCCATGGTCAGATTGGCTGAGGCTTTGGCCTCCAAGGATTTAGCATCAATCGTACCCCCCAGTGAAACGCTGGCTTCATTGGACCGATTGCCAGTGCCTTCCATAATTCCCAACAGGAACAAATCAATCCATTTGGTCCATTGAGATGAATCCGGCTTCAACAAATCCGCCGCGTCTTTGCCAGAAGTCTTTTTTAGGTAAAGGTACATACCATAACCCAAAGCAGCATCCTTAATTATTGACTCACGAATCTTCTTTTGAACCAAATCCTTGGTCCGCTGGTCCTGAAGATATTCAAATATCTGACCTTCCTTGTAAGAAGTATTGGCATCCGCAGATATTTTTACCGCACCATCAGTAGTTATTTTACCCTTGTTGGTAACAGAAGACGTATTATCAGCGGCAAATAATTCCTTGAGCCAGCCTTCTTCCCACTTATCCCAGTTCTTTAACTCGTATTCGTCCTTATCCTTTACCTTGGTGGCCTTTAATGCAGGCAGTTCACTGTCATCTACGTTTTTGAAGCTGGCAGCCTTTAAGACAATATCTCCACTGCCATCTGTTCTTTGAGAAGCTGTTAATTGATTAGGAATCTGCTGGGCAATTTCACTGTTAACAACATCCTCAAACTGAATTTCGCTAATACTATTTAGCTTAGCGCCGTCGTTGATGTCAATAACCCCGGCCCCCAGAACGATACCGCTATGGGTGTTAATATGGCCGGATACTTCAATATTACCTGTAGTAGCTGGCTTGCTATCCTCATCACTGGCCATCAGCGCAGTAATTTCATCTAGCCCAAATACTTCACCGCTCTTGTTCTTGTTTTCGGTGCCCTTGTAAAGCTCATTGAAGGCATCCTTTTCCACCACCATACCGGTAAAGCTGCCAGCATTAATAACCCCCTGAGACCCCACAACTATTCCGTCAGGGCTGAGGAAATACAAATTGCCGTCGATTTTTCCGTTTTTGACAGCATTTAAGACACCATTAATATTAACCTCGCTATTAACCATATTTACCAGGGTATTGGCATAATTCGTGCTGTCCTTCATATTGAAGTACATATCAGCCCGGTCGCCATTTCCCAGGGAAAACTCCTTAAAACGGTTGACTCCTAGATCATCACTGACATACTGGGCATAAATCTTATATAAGTCATTCTCTTTAACAATGGTCGATTGCTGACCATCTATGGCAGCAGTAATTTTAGTTTTAATTTCCGTTTCTGCAGGAGCCTCATCAGCATAGGCAATTCCAGACGGAAAGACATAAAGGCACCCCAATGCCAGACCAAGCACGATTTTGCTGGCCAACATATTGTATGCGTATCTATCCTGTTTCTGGTCATGTTCAGCAGCGTGCTTTCTCATCATTTTGCGATATTTTCCTGACTGCGACATGATAATCCCTCCTTGCATATATACCCCTTGCATATATACCCCTTGCATATATATATACGTAGAAAAGGAACTTGTATTACATGGAATGACTTATTTTTTTTATATAATTTTTTTAGAAGGTCTTAAACAAACTTAGCTGTACCCTTACACTGTCAGTTTCCTTGCCCCCCACATCCCTTTTAAGGGGCACACCCAACAGGAGACTGGCATTGAAATCATTATTTTCCCAAACAACGCCCAAGCCCGTACTCATAAGGGTATTGGCTCCCGAAATGGCATATCCGCCATTCACCCGCCCATAGTCCATGAAGGTGAAGCCATGCAGGTTGTCTACCATTAATGGGAAGTGATATTCAAGGCCTAAAGCAAAGCCCTTATCACCGCTGATAAAGCTTTCTTCGTAGCCGCGAACTGTATTCATTCCACCGATGTAAAAGCGGTTGGCAGTACTCATATATTCCTTGCCGCCGAATTGTCCGCCGAAGCGGGCTACCAAGGAATGCTTTTGGGTCAGTTCCTTACGCCAGTACATATTTATCTGATAGAGATTTACATTTTCTGAGTTGCCATACATAGCTGACTTGTTGGAACGCAAAATTCCATATCTATGGTAAAAAACTGATTTTTCGCCATAATTGGTGAAAGCTAAGTACAGATTATATCTGGTAAGTTTATCGTCCATCCAGGTGATTTCACCATGCCCCAAAGTTGTCTTGGATTTCTGCCTTAAATATGAAAGGCCTATTTCAAT
>CACZYN010000227.1 GCA_902785445.1 uncultured Anaerovibrio sp. | reverse complement strand
CGTTCAGCTTGTTTATATTTTATTCGTTCCCTTGTCTCACTGTAAGGTTTCTGTTTCATAGTCTATTTATTCTCATGATTAAGTAATAATATCTCGTTGCGGGCGATTACTGTATCCGGGTGGATAAGATGCCCCTTTTGCAAAACAAACTCAATGGACTGGCTTAGTCCCGCCAAAACCATCTCATTTAGGCTGGCAATCTTGGCCAAATTACGCAAATGCTCCACTGCCGGATAATTCCGTCCTGGCTCAATCATATCAGCAAAATAAATGATTTTATCCAAATCCGTCATATTGGCTCCGCCCACCGTATGTCGGTAAATTGCCTGGGCTATAGCCTCATCATCCACATCATATTCCTCTTTTATGAGTTGGGCACCTATATAACCGTGCAAGAGCAGCGGCATGCTTTCTTCCACAGCTCCGAAGGTAATATTTCGTTTCCTTGCTTCAAAAATCAACCGGTCATTGGGATATTGTCTGGCACAGTCATGGAGCAGACCAGCGATTCGGGCTTTGTTAGTATCCACATTAAAACGCTTGGCCAAAAAAACCGCTGCGTCGGCGACTCCCATGGAATGGGCAAATCTGGTAGCCTTCAATCTGGTTTTTAGTTTTTCCTGCATTGCTTCATATGTCATAATTATCCCTTTTTACACCACAAAGAGGACACCGCAACAGGTATCCCCAATATGGTCTTTAATCTTTATACAATCCCTGTTTATAAATATACTGCTCCACCGCAGTAGGCACAATATATTTTATGGAATAGCCTTTTTTCACCCGTTGACGAATATCCGTGGAAGATATTTCCAACTCCGGGGTTTCCAACCGATGAATGCGTTCTTTGCCCAATTCCCCAAAGGATTCCTTTATTTGGTTAACATCCGGCACACACCCCTGACGGGAGGCACCAATAAAATGACACATCTGAAGGAGCTCATCAATCCGGTCCCAGGTATGGATTTCCTGAATCGCATCAGCACCCGTAATGAAATAAAACTCCGTTCCCTTGCCGTACTGGGTAATGAGCTGAGAAATGGTGTCAATGGTATAGGAAGGTCCTGGCCGGTTCATTTCAATATCTGAAACCTCAAAATTGGGATTGGAGCACGTAGCCAACACCGTCATCACATATCTGTGCTTGGCCATGGTAACTTCCTGTTGCCGCTTATGGGGTGGCACCGCCGCCGGAATAAAAATTACCTTGTCCAGGTTATACTCATCCCGCACAGCCTCCGCTGTCATCAAATGCCCCACATGAATGGGGTCAAAGGTTCCCCCCAAAATACCTACACGTTTTTTGTTGCCCATGTCAGTCTCCTAACAGAATAATCAAACCTGCACATACTAAAATAATTATACCAATCGCTCGCCCATAGTCAAATACATCATGCCGACCCTTGGCGGTTTTTAGGTACTGTCCAAGGGTTTTCCCATAGCCCTTCAATAAATCTATCACCGCACCTGTCCATCTCCGTTAATAAGATATTTGGTACTGGTAAGAGCCACCAATCCCATTGGGCCCCGGGCATGGAGTTTCTGAGTACTGATGCCAATTTCGGCGCCAAAGCCAAATTCTCCCCCATCCGTAAATCGGGTGGAAGCATTTACGTATACCGCCGCAGCATCTACCCGCCGCTGAAACAGCCGGGCATTATTCAGTTTCTCCGTCACAATGGTCTCGGAATGTCCCGTGTTGTATTTGTTGATATGGGAAATCGCTTCATTCACATTATCGACTATTTTCACCGATAAAATCAAGTCCCCATATTCTGTGTGCCAATCCTCCTCGGTGGCTGGCACCATATTCGGCAGAATGCTCAGGCACCGTGGGCAGCCTCTGAGCTCACAATTTTTTTCCGCCATAATCCTGCTGAGCTCCGGCAAAAATTTCTCCGCCACTTTTTCATGAACCAACAGGGTCTCCATGGCATTACACACTGATGGACGGCTTACCTTGGCATTTACCGCAATGGACAGGGCCATCTTTAAATCCGCACTCTCATCCACAAAGGTATGACACACCCCAGTACCGGTTTCAATAACTGGTACAGAGCTGTTTTCCACCACGGTCTTTATAAGGCCCGCGCCGCCCCGGGGAATAATTACATCCAGATACTCATTCATCCGCAGCATGATCTGCACAGCTTCCCTGTCCGTAACCTCCACAAACTGGATGGCCCCTTCCGGGATACCGGCACCATAAGCCGCTTCCTGTAACAGCTTTACAATGGCCTTGTTGGAATTAATGGCCTCGGAGCCTCCCCGCAGTATTACAGTGTTACCGGATTTCAGGCACAAACCTGCTGCATCGGAAGTAACATTTGGCCGGGCTTCGTAAATAATACCAGCCACACCCAGTGGCACACGGACCCGACGAATTTCCAAACCATTGGGCCGGACGATGCCATAATCCACTTCTCCTACGGGATCCTGCAGAGCTGCTGCCTGTCTAAGGCCATCTGCCATCCCCGCAATCCGGTCATCATTCAGCATAAGCCGATCAATATAGGATTTTCTTACCCCCTTGGCCTGGGCCGCTGCCACATCAGCCTGATTGGCGGCAATGATTTCCTCCTTGTGGCTCTCCAGCATATCCGCCATCTTGCACAGGGCATTGTTCTTGGTCTCGGTAGAAACCATTGTCATGGCCTCCGCCGCCTTTTGGGCTGCCTTAGCCTTATCCAGCATTATCTTCTGTAAATCCACTGCCAATACCTCCCCATAAGAACCAATTACCCTTTAGATCATTAATACCATGTTATCCCGATGAATTACCTCTGCCGGGACATCATCGGCAAATATCTTTCTGAACTCATCAGTTTTAAGACCCTTTATTTTCTGAATATCACCACTAGGGAAATTAATAACTCCCCGGGCAATTTCCTGATAATCCTCGGTAAGTACCCGAACGGTATCGCCCTTGTCGTATTCCCCTTCAGAAGTCTTAATTCCCGCAGCCAACAGGCTGGAGCCTCTCTTCAGGGCTTTCACACAACCGGCATCCACCACAATATCACCATT
>CACZYN010000226.1 GCA_902785445.1 uncultured Anaerovibrio sp. | reverse complement strand
ACCTGCCGGACCTTGGTAGATGATTTCGAGGGTAAGGTGCCGGAGGATTATGATACCTTATTGACCTTGCCGGGTGTGGGACGTAAAACCGCCAATGTGGTGAGCAGCATCGCCTTTAATCGACCAGCCATTGCGGTGGATACCCATGTTTTTCGTGTGGCAAATCGTCTGGGGCTTGCTAAGGGGGACACTCCCTTGAAGGTGGAGGAAGGGCTGATGAAGGCCATTCCCAAGGATAAATGGTCAGCCGCCCATCATTGGCTGATTTGGCATGGCCGTCGGGTCTGCAAGTCCAGAAAGCCCTTGTGTGGTGAATGTGTTTTGCAGGCAGTATGCCCAAGCAATGGAACAATATGATTATGGGGGAAGTTTGAGTGATTTATCGTAAAGCTAAGTTTGTGGATATTGAAGAAATATATAGTTTGGTAAATTATTATGCGGATGAGGGCCTTATGC
This sequence comes from uncultured Anaerovibrio sp., assembly GCA_902785445.1. Lineage (GTDB taxonomy): Bacteria > Bacillota > Negativicutes > Selenomonadales > Selenomonadaceae > Anaerovibrio. The sequence continues at coordinate 2,603 of CACZYN010000226.1, read as the reverse complement.
TGGCCCGGTCCCGTAATGCCCTTTACGAATCCCTGCGGGATATGATTGTTGCCGTTGACGAAAAGGACGGGATTGTAGGGGTAGGCGGTCTGCATATCACCTGGGAATTTATGGGTGAAATTCGCTCCTTGGCCGTGGATCCTGACCACAGTCGTCAGGGTATCGGCCGGGAGATTGTCCGCAGTCTAATTGCTGAGGGTAAGGAACTGGGAATAAACAAGGTATTTACCCTGACTTATCAGGAGAAATTCTTTGAAAAATGCGGCTTTAAGGTAATCAGTAAGGATGAGCTGCCCCATAAGATTTGGAAAGAATGTATTGATTGCCCGAAATTTCCTAATTGCAATGAAATTGCCATGGTGTTTAATGAGTAATATTTTAATATTTTTGTTTTGTCTTATTGACAAATAATACGATATTTAGTAATATTTATATCGTGAATTGTAAAGTATGTTCATATTGAAAAGGCATTGAGCGAGAGAAGTACTCGGTGGGGCATTCCAGAGAGCTGCGGGTTGGTGCAACGCAGTATGTGAAGCTGAAGAAATACACTCGTGAGCCGCAGGCTGAACTAACAGTAGGCCTCGCCGGAAGCCCCCGTTACCATGGGCTAGGGTATGTTAGTACCTGAAGAGAGTGGCTTGCCAAGGCAAGCAGGGTGGTACCGCGAGTGAGACTCGTCCCTGTTATGGGGACGAGTTTTTTTGTTACATAAAGCAAAAATCTCTCAACCATACATTTTCTTCAAACTAACGCGATGAGCAAGGAATTTTATTTAGTAGGAGGAAAAAAGCATGATTATTGTAATGTCACCAAATTCAACAGAAGCCGATTTAGAAAAGGTAAAAATTAAGATTAAATCTGAAGGATTGGAATATCATCTTTCCACTGGTACTTCCCGTACTATTGTTGGTGTAATCGGAGATAAGAAAGCTATTAGTGAGTTGGAGATGCATTGTGCTTTGCCAGGTGTGGAAAAGACTGTTCGCATTACGGAAAAGTACAAGCTGGTAAGCCGGGAATTCAAACAGGAAAATTCCGTAATCGATGTTGGCGGGGTAAAGATCGGTGGCTCCCAGCCAGTTGTAATGGCTGGACCATGTGCTGTGGAAAGCATGGAACAGCTTATGGAAGCTGCCAAGGCAGTATCCGAGGGTGGAGCACAGTTCCTGCGTGGCGGTGCTTTCAAGCCTCGTACTTCTCCATATGATTTCCAGGGCATGGCCGAGGAAGGATTAAAAATGCTGCGTCAGGCCGCTGATAAATATAACTTGAAGGTAGTTACCGAGGTTCTGGACCAGCGCACTGTGGAGGAAGTTGCCGAATATGCTGATGTATTACAGATTGGTGCCCGTAATATGCAAAACTTCCAGCTCTTAAAAGAGGTGGGAAGCTGTGGTCGTCCTGTCCTCTTAAAACGTGGTCTTTGTGCTACCATTAAAGAATGGCTCAATGCTGCGGAATATGTTATGAGCTCTGGTTGTGATGATGTTATTTTCTGTGAACGGGGCATTCGTACCTATGAAACCTACACCAGAAATACATTAGATCTTAGTGCAGTTGTGGCAGTAAAGGAATTATCTCATCTGCCAATTATCGTTGATCCAAGCCATGGTACTGGTCGTCGCAGTATGGTAAGTCCAATGGCTAAGGCCGCTATAGCAGCGGGAGCCGATGGATTGATTATCGAGGTTCATCCACATCCTGAAGTAGCCCTCTGTGATGGTGACCAGTCCTTGACTCCGGTGGAATTTAACCAGGTGATGGACGAGATTAAACGCATGTCTGCTATTTTGAGAGGAGAGTAATCATATGGCTGGATTAAATCTTGCCATTATTGGTGTAGGTCTTATTGGCGGATCCTTGGGGCTTTGTTTGAAGGATAAGCTGGGGAAGGATATTTATATTACTGGTCAATGCCGGACTCAGGCATCCATGGATAAAGCTGTAGAAATGGGAGCAGTGGATTTTGCCTCAGCAGATATTGAGCTGGTAGTAAAGGATGCGGATATTATTTTCCTCAGTACGCCGGTATTGCAAATGGTACCTATGGTGAAAAAGATGCTGCCCTTTTTGAAGAAGGGGGCCATTATCACCGATGCAGGAAGTACCAAGCAGTTTATTTGGAATAGCTTGAAAGAAATTTTACCGGAGGATATATATTATATCGCCGGGCACCCGATGACGGGCCGGGAAATGAGTGGTGTCACTGCGGCCAAGAAAGACTTGTTTGAAAACAAGTGCTATGTCATTGTGGAAAATACCGGTGCTCCTCAGGAAGCCCATGACAGGATTTGTGATTTAGTGAAACTCACCGGGGCTAATCTCACCACTCTGGACATTGCCAAGCATGATCGCTGTGCTTCCGTGATAAGCCATATTCCTCATGTGGCAGCAGCTAGTCTGGTTACCCTTCTGAATCGGAGTCACGGTGACAAGGAGGCTTGTCTGAAACTGGCTGGTGGTGGCTTTAAGGATACCACTCGTATTGCCTCTTCTAACGCAGATATGTGGGCAGATATATGTATGACTAACCAGGAGGCCATTACCAATCACTTAAAGCTGTTGCAGGGAATTTTGGCTGAGGTAGTGGTTGCTATTGA
>CACZYN010000225.1 GCA_902785445.1 uncultured Anaerovibrio sp. | reverse complement strand
ATATCCCAGCTCTTATCTATGGTATTCTCTACACTGCTTCTATCGCAGGCTTTGTATGGGCTCCACAGGATTTCGTTACTGACCTTGTTTGCATGACCTTCTATGGCTTCACCATGGGTGCTTTGGTATGCTACATGGGTGGTTTGATGGCAGTAGATATCGTTCCTAAGCGGGTTACTGGTGCTGCAATGGGTATGATCGGTGCACTGAGTTATGTTGGTGCAAGTACTCAGGAGTTTGTAACCGGTAAGCTCATGACCGTTACTCCTATGTTGGATGCTAATGGTGCCAAGGTTCTCAATGAGGCTGGTAAGGTTGTAAACAACTATGACTTTGGTGCAGCTCCTACCTTCTGGGTATGCGCTGCTCTTGGTGCAACCTTGTTCCCATTGCTGGTATGGAACGCTAAGGCAAAGAATGACGAATAACTAATCGTTCCCTCTATATGAAGGGCGTCTGGATTTTCCAGACGCCTTTTTCATTTGGCTGGCACAGGATTTTGTGATATTATATATGCGTAATTTTATTGAAAGTGGTGGGCGTATGAAGAGGATGAAACTGCTGACAATATGCCTTCTTTTTTTGTGCATATGTTTTTCCTGTGGTGGTTGTGAAAACACCCAGGGGTACATTGACTTTGCCAATATGGAGCCACAGTCGGCCAGTGATAAACAAAATAGTGATACAGTGAATAAAAGTAGCAAGCTACGTATCGCCTTTGCTTCGGTGCTTTCCCCCCGGGAAGGCCGCCAGTCATATCAGAAAATGGTGGATTATATTTCGGCTAAGACCGGCCGGCAGGCGGTACTCATTCAGCGCAAGACCTATGAGGAATTAAATATGCTGTTGGCGGGCGGCGACTGTGATATTGCCTTTATTTCGACGGGCGCCTATGCTTCGTATCATGGTATGCAGCCCATTGACCTTCTGGCCATGACACAGACCTATGGTACAGTCTATTACAAGGCCTATCTCATTGTGCCAGCAGATAGCGATATTACCGAATTTTCTCAGCTCAGGGGTAAGGTTATGGCCTTTACAGACCCTATTAGTTATTCCGGTCGACTGGCGGTGGATTACAAGCTGCTGGACGAATATCATACCACACCGGAGCAGTTCTTCCAGCGGTGTTATTATACCTACAATCATGATAAATCTTTGTGGGCAGTGGCCAATAAGCTGGCGGATGTAGCTGGTATAGACAGTCAGGTTTATGAATATGATTTAAAAAATAATCCAGATTTGGCACGAAAGTTGCGGGTGATTGCCTCTACTGATCCAGTGCCAACGGGACCGGTAGTAATTCGCAGTGATATACCAACGGAAGAAAAAGAACAATTACAGAAACTGTTTTATAGTATGAGTGAGGAACCTAATTTGAAGCCTTATATGGCTCAGGTTATGATTGATAAGTTTGTACCGCCAATTCCATCGGCCTATGATGAATTGCGTCGAAAATATAATCAGCGGGAACGGCTGCCGGGAGATTGATACCTTATGGATAACAAGGGTATTTATTTTAAATTCAATGTCTTAATAGTAGGCACAATTTTCTTTTGTGGTCTGATAATGGGTGTAATGCTCATAACATCCATTAGTAAATATTTGGAAAATGGGCTTATTACCTCCGGTCAGGAGCTGGCCTCCTCCTTGTCGGTAACCGTGGGAAATGATATCCTATTTGATGACCGCTTCTCCTTGTGGGAGCGCTTGTCCAAAACTATGGAGACCAATGATCAGGTACGCTATATAATTGTTACCTATCCTAACGGGGAAATGATGCTTTCCACCTTTGGCAACAATTTGCCAGCAGGACTGATGTCATCCCGTACCTATGATAGCAGCAAGGATATTGATTCTGTTTTATACGATAGTAGTGAAGGACGCATCCGGGAGATTATGGTTCCCATCGATGATGGTCTGGTTGGTTATATTCGGGTGGGAATGTCCGAAAAGAAAATGACTGCCATTGTGCAGGAGCGAAGTATGGAAACCGGCATGGGAGTGTTGCTTTTGTGTGCCTTTTCGGCCTTTATGGCTTCCCGATACGCTTGGAATTTCCTTCGCCCAATCAGCAAGCTGGTTTATGGTGTTAAACAGCTGGAAAAGGGTAATTATGGTGTAAAGGTTCCGGTGTATTCTACTGATGAGGTGGGAAAATTGGCGGAAACCTTCAACAGTATGAGTACTCAGATAAAGAAAAACACTGAGGAAAATAATCGTCTTTTATCGGAGCTTCGCCTGAAGGAACAGGATCGAATTTGGCTGATTAATCAATTATTTAATGCTCGGGAGGATGAGCAGCAGCGTATATCCCGGGAACTTCATGATGAGAGCAGTCAGTCCATGGCATCGATTCTTACATATTTGCGAATACTCCATGATCGGCTGGATACGGATGAACAGCGGGAAATGCTCTTCGAGATCCGTGAATTAACGGCGAATACCTTGGGAAGTATCCGCCAGCTGGCAGTAAATTTACATCCTCCTTTGCTGGATGATTTGGGCCTGATTGTGGCTATAGAAAAATATCTTGATCCAGTGAAGAAACTCAATCCGGATATTGAAGTAAGCTTCAGCCATAAGGGCAATTTCAATGAATTGCCTAAGCCAATATCCCTTATGTGTTATCGGACTATTCAGGAAACTGTAGCCAACAGTTTGAAACATGCTGCACCTACCCGCATTGAGGTGGAGCTGGAATCTGATGGGGTTATGCTGATTCTCAGGGTGGCGGATAATGGTAAAGGATTCAGCGAGATTGAGGCCGAGGAGGCCAGACTGAATCGTCATCTTGGTCTGGTAAGTATGAAGGAAAGGACCAATTTGTTGGATGGCCGGTTTGAATTAAAAACCGGAATCAATAAGGGCACTGAAATTATTATTGAATTACCGATTTTTGATATTGAAGGGGAGGAAATGGAAAATGGGCAAGGGATTGAGAATCCTGTTGGTTGATGATCATCGGGTTTTGCGTACAGGAATGAAGATGCTGTTATCTTCCCAAAGTGATTTCCAGGTGGTAGATGAAGCTTCTGACGGAAAGGAAGCTTTGGAGAAGCTGGCAG
>CACZYN010000224.1 GCA_902785445.1 uncultured Anaerovibrio sp. | reverse complement strand
TCGGCATGACCTATGTAATAATCACCGGCGGCATCGATTTGTCAGTAGGTGCTGTGGTTGGTTTGGCCGGTATGATTGCCGGCGGTATGATTCAAAATGGTCTTACCCTGCAGTTTGCCGGAGTTACCTTGTATTTCAGTGTACCAATGGTGGTACTGCTTACTGTATTGGTGGGAGCCTTTATTGGTTGGCTTAACGGTATCATTATTACCAAGTTTGGCGTAGCACCGTTTATCGCCACCTTGGGTACCATGTATATCGCCCGTGGTTGGGCTATGCTCCATTCTAATGGTGCTACCTATTCCAGTTTGGCTGGTAATGAGGCTTTGGGAAATACCGGTTTTGAATTCTTTGGTAGCCGTATCGCCGAGATTCCGGTTGGTGCCCTTATTTTGGTAATCATTGCTATTGTAGCCCATATTCTCCTGAAAAAGACCGTATTCGGCTGGCATATCTTCGCCATTGGTGGTAACGAAAAGGCAGCCAAGCTGTCCGGTGTTAAGGTAGATAAGGTAAAGATTTTGGTATATATTTTCTCCGCTGTGTGTGCGGCTATCGTTGGTTTGATTACTGCTTCCCAGTTGGAGGCCTCTCATCCGGCTACCGGTGAGACTTGGGAAATGAACGCCATCGCGGCGGCAGTTCTCGGTGGTACTTCCATGGCCGGTGGTATTGGTACAATCGGTGGTACCATTGTCGGTGCCTTCGTTATCGGCGTAATTTCCGATGGTATGGTTATGTGCGGTGTATCCGAGTTTTGGCAGATGATTATCAAGGGTTTGGTTATTATTCTGGCGGTTATTATTGATCAGTTCCAGCGCAATATGGAGGCTAAGATGGCCCTTCAGGCCCGGAACGAGTCCAAGGACGAAGCAAAGGCAGAAAGCTGAGGCGATTACCATGAAGAAAACTGGAATTTTGAATGCGGATCTTTCCTATTTGGTGGCTGGCTTAGGCCACAAGGATTTGGTGATGGTGGGTGATGCCGGTATGCCAATTCCTGAGGGAGTTACTATAGTGGATTTGGCCCTTACCGCTGGAGTTCCAACCTTTAAACAGGTATTGGATGCCCTTCTTACAGAAATGGAAGTGGAATACTATTTTCTGGCTGATGAGATGGATGAAAAAAATCCTACTCTCAAATCCTATGTGGGAGAAAAGCTGCCGGGGATTGAACATGAGTCCATGCCTCATGATGCTTTAAAGGAATTCTCTGCCCAGGTGAAATTTGCTATCCGTACCGGGGAATTTAGCCCTTATGCCAATGTTATTCTGCGGGCTGGTGTAGTTTTTTAGAGGAACGGCTATGAAAGTAAATATAAAGAAAATCAGTGAATTATCTGGTTTTTCCGTAGCAACTGTTTCCAACGCTCTTAGCAACAAGCGAGGAGTCAATCGGGATACCGCCGACCGTATTATCAAAATAGCCCGGGAGTGCGGCTATATTCGGGATGAAAAAATAAAACGCATCAAGATGGTGACTTACCGGGACAGCGGAGAGGTATTCAATGAATCACCGTTTTTCTCCACTCTTCTGGATAGTATTGAGGCGGAAAGCCGTCGTTCTGGTTATGATGTGTCCATAGTGAATTTGTATCGGCATAACAGCGACTATGAAGATAATGTGCGGGAACTGCTGAACGATACCATGTCAGCAGTGCTTTTGGTGGCCACCGAAATGAATGAGGAGGATGCCAAAACCTTCGAGGATACAGGTCTGCCTCTGGTGATGGTAGATAACTATTTTGAAAATCTTTATTTTGATACGGTGTTGATGGACAACGAGGATTCCGTGGAAAAGGCGGTGGATTATCTCATTGAAAACGGTCACGAAAAAATTGGCTATATTCAGGGAGATACCCGTATAAGGAATTTCGTTTCCCGCAGCCGGGGCTATCGGCGGGCTCTGTGGGAAAAAGGACTTGAGCCGGATGACAAGCTTACCTTCAGTGTAAAGCCGTCCATAGTGGGAGCCTTTGAAGGTATGAACCGGTATATTGAACAGGGGCGGGAGCTGCCAACGGCCTTTTTTGCCGATAATGACATGATCGCCCTGGGAGCCATGCAGGCCCTGCAAAAAAATGGTTTTTCTATTCCCGGAGATATTTCCATTGTGGGCTTTGATGATATAACCCTGGGGGAGGCTTTTTCACCGGGGCTTACCACCGTCAGCGTGGATATTCGGGCCATGGGACGGTTGGCAGTACGGCGGCTCATTGAACAAATCCAAAACAGGGACGAGGCCCATTCCTGCACCCGGCTGTATAATAGGCTGGTAGTGCGGGGAAGTGTGGGATCAAAGATAAAAGATAGGTGATTATGATGAAAATAGCAGTTATTGGATCAACCAATATGGACCTGGTATCGTATATTGATACCATTCCGGCGGCGGGAGAGACCCGGGAAGCTGCGGGATTTAATACGGCCTGTGGTGGCAAGGGAGCCAATCAGGCTGTGGCCGCCGGCAAATTAGGTGCTGATGTAATGATGGTCACCGTTATTGGTGATGATTTGTTTGGGGAAAAGTCCATGGACAATTTCCTGGAGAACAACATCGATACGGAATATGTCTGGACGGCTACGGGAGTGGCCAGCGGTGTGGCTACCATTTTGGTGGATGAGACATCCCAGAATCGTATTCTTATCCACAAAGGGGCGAATGCCTGTCTCACCCCGGAGGTAATTGAGGAAGCGGCCGAAGCCTTAAAGGAGTGCGGGCTCATTGTTTTACAGCTGGAGGTGCCCATTGAGACCGTATATGCAGCCATTGACTTCGGCAAGGCCAACAATATTCCGGTGCTGTTAAATCCAGCGCCTGCCAACAAGGATTTATCCATGGAAAAGGCTTGCCTTTGTGACTTCTTCGTTCCTAATGAAACGGAGCTGGCTATTCTTACCGGGATGCCAACAGATACGGAGGAGCAAGTAAAGGCTGCGGCCCAGACCCTGGTGGACAAGGGACTAAAAAATGTAATTGTCACCATGGGCTCCAAGGGTTCTATGTGGCTCAGCAAGGATAATTTCCTAGTGGTACCGGCAGTAAAGGTGGAAGCTGTGGATACCACTGGTGCCGGAGATTCCTTTATTGGCTGTTTTGTGGAAAATT
>CACZYN010000223.1 GCA_902785445.1 uncultured Anaerovibrio sp. | reverse complement strand
GCAATCCTGTCGCCGTACATCCGCCAAAGCCGCATCAATAGCCAGATAAGCCGCATTGCTTTTGGGAGCCGAAGCCACATAGGTCACGGCCTCCGCCAAAGGTATACGGGCCTCCGGCATGCCCACAAACTGCACTGCCTGCACAGCGGCCATGGCCACCACCAAAGCAAAGGGATCCGCATTGCCCACATCCTCGGCAGCACATATAGCCACCCGCCGGGCAATGAAATTCACATCCTCGCCCCCGGCCAGCATCCGGGCCAGATAGTGAATCGCGGCATCCGGGTCGCTGCCCCGCATGCTCTTAATAAAGGCCGACACCGTATCATAATGATTATCACCCTTCTTGTCGTAGCTTTGCACCCGTTCCCCTAAGATTGTATTGATAAGCTCCAAAGTAACAGAACTGCCGTCCTCCACCATAGCCGCAGTCTGTTCCAGCAAATTCAGAGCCATGCGCCCATCGCCGCTGGACAGCTGGGCAATGGCCAACAGCACATCATCCGCTACAGTGATATTGCGCTTGCCTAGTCCCCGTTCCTTATCCGTAAGAGCCGCCTGCAAGATGCTGACAATATCACCATCTGATAGGGCCGTAAGCCGCACTATCCGCACCCGACTCAACAAGGCGTGATTTACCTCAAAAAACGGATTTTCCGTGGTGGCCCCAATCAGTACCAGACGGCCATCCTCCACATAGGGTAGCAACACATCCTGCTGGCTTTTGTTAAAGCGATGTATCTCGTCAATGAACACAATGGTGCGCTTCTGGTAAAATTTACGCTGCTCCGCCGCTTCCTCCACAATCTTCCGGATATCGCCAATTCCCGCCGACACCGCATTAAGCTTTTTAAAATGACTATTAGTAATATTGGCAATCATTTGGGCCAAGGTGGTTTTGCCGGTGCCTGGAGGACCAAAGAGTATCAGGGAAGGGAGTTGGTCCTTTTCTATCATCATCCGCAGATATTTCCCCTGGCCTACTGCTTCCTCCTGACCGATAAATTCCTCAAAATTCCGGGGCCGCATACGCTGGGCCAATGGCTCATAATCCCGTTTTTCGGCCTGCTCCGCCGCGGCAAATAAATCCATTCCTATATCCATGCTCATACTCCCGTGGAACCAAAGCCGCCGGTTCTCTCTGCCCCGATACCAGCTTCATCCCCATCCACTGTAAGATATTTGTAGAAAATACCCTGGGCAATCCGGGTACCCTTGGCAATGGCAAAGTCATTTTCTCCATGATTAATAAGGGGCACCATAATATGCCCCTCATTGTCCGGATTGTTGTAATAATCCGCATCAATAATTCCCTGACTGTTAATACAGGAAATACTATTCTTTATAGAAATCCCAGACCGTACATGAATCCCGAGATACTCATCCGGCTGCATATACGCCTTTAAACCGGTGGGTACCAACACCACCTGGTGGGGTGGCAATATGACGTCTGTCGCCGCCTCCATGTCATAGCCGGCACTGCGGCCGGTCTTCCGCCGGGGGAGGCTGATTCCTTTATCCCCAAAGGAGGTTACCACCTCAAAGCCCCTTAGGCTTGCTTTTTTACTCATCAGTCTTTTTTTCTCCCCCCAGGTTGTCCAGGTTACGGCTTAAGGTAATGGTGGAAATGGCATGCTTATATACCAGCTGCTGGCGTCCCATGGAATCCAAAATAACGGTAAAATTATCAAATCCCTTTACCATACCTTTTAGCTGAAAACCGTTTACCAGATGTATGGACACCTGAATATTTTCCTTCCGAACCTGATTTAAAATGCTATCCTGCAAATTAATTGCTTTCCCTGTCATACTGAGCCCTCCATACCTATTCTAAATTTTAAAATATCTACCCATATTCCACATAACATTGTCCACAAGGCCGCTGTCCTTGTATAAATCCGGATGATACCAATGAATATACGGCATTTTCCGATACCAGGTGATCTGTCGTTTAGCAAAATGTCGGGTGGCTTTTTTTATCTCATCGCCTACTTGCTCCAGTGTGGCCTGCCCCCGTACAAAATCCAGCATCTCCTTGTAGCCAATGCCCCGCATGGCCTGACAATCCGGTGCTACTCCTGACTCCAGCAGCCGGGTCACCTCCGCCACCAGACCATTCTGTAGCATCAAATCGACTCTCCTGTTTATTCTATCATAAAGCTGTGAGCGCTGCCACCATAGACCGGCCACATATACATCATAGACTAACTCATTTTCCTTTTCGGCCGATATCTGCTCGCCCCCCAAATGATACACCTCCAAAGCCCGTATCACCCGGCGAAAATTATTCACATGGATTTTTTCAGCGGCGACAGGATTGATCTGCCTAAGCATTTCATGGACATATTCCTTGCCCTTCTCCTCCGCCAGCTTCTCCAAACTTTGACGGTATTCCTCATCTCCGGCCGTTTCGTTAAACTGATAGCCCTCCACCAGAGATTTAATATATAATCCGGTACCCCCGGCCAAAATAGGAATTTTCCCCTGAGCATTCAGTTGAGAAATCAGCGGCTTAACTTTCTCAATAAAGTCCGACACATTAAAGGAAGCCTCCGGAGACAGTATATCAATCATGTGATGAACCACTCCGGCCCGCTCCGCCATATCCGGCTTAGCGGAGCCAATATCAAAGCCCTGGTACACCAGCTGGGAATCCCCGGAAATAATTTCTGTATTAAGTTTCTTGGCCAGCTCAATGGACAGCCCCGTTTTGCCGGAGGCTGTAGGGCCCAATATCACAATTAATTTTTCTTTCTTCATAGATTACACTACAATCCTGTATAACATAAAATGGCTGCTGTCCATAATGATACACCACAAGCAACAGCCAATGCAAATCCCCCAAGCCACGGGGAAATTATTCTTCTGTACAACACACAAGCAGGGGACGGTTGTCTATATAACGCCTTCCCCTACCTGACATAGCTGACGGATGAATTTCCAGTCAAAACTCACCAAGCCACGGGGAAATTATTCTTCTGCACAACACATAGTCAATTCCATTTACAGACAGGGGACGGTTGTCTATAGCACGAGTCCCGTCACTAAAACTTTTCCTTGCCCTTAACATATAGCGGAAAAATTAAAACTCACTTCGTTCAAACATT